>CAKPHJ010000014.1 GCA_934157205.1 uncultured Clostridia bacterium | reverse complement strand
GCAGAATTTACAGATTTAGCAAAATATGATGAAACAGGAAAAGAAATAGAATACAAAGTAAAAGAAGTAGGAGCAAATGAAGAAGATCAAGCAAAATTAGGCAAATATTACAAACAAGAACAAACAATAGAAAATGGAATAATCAAATTTGTAAACACATTTGATCCAACTAAAGTAGATGATACAACAAGTATTTCTGGAATAAAAAATTGGGATGATTCAGAAAATATTGATAGAAAAAGACCAACTTCAATAAAAGTAATTTTAATGAGAATAATGGAAAATGGAACTCAAACAATAGTTGAAGGAAAAGAACAAGAAATTAAAGCCGAAGACAACTGGAAATATGAATTTAATGGTTTAGCAAAATACGATGAAAGCGGAAAAGAAATTATATATACAGTTGTTGAATCACAAGTAACAGGATATGAACCAAGTTATGAAACAGAAGAAAATAATAAAAACATAATTAATATTACAAATAAACGTGATGTTTATTATGTATCTGGAACAAAAGAAATTATTGGAGTAAAAGTAAAAGATAATCAAACAGGAGCTTTCGTAGAAGTAAATCCAGACACATTCTCTGTAAGTGTGGGTGATATAGTAAAATATGAAATTACAATGAAAAATGAAGGAAATACAGACTTAGAAAACATTGTAATAAAAGACAATAAAAAAGTAACATTAACAAATGTTATAGCACCAGAAACTATGAATACAAATGCTATAGAATATAAAGAATATGATGCTAATAGCAATTTGGTTCAAGGATTAACAGGAAAGTTAAAACCAGGAAAAACAGTAAAAGTTCAAGTAACATATAAATTAGAAAATAATGAAGACATTCAAGATGTAAGCAAACTAAAAAATGAAGCTACTGTATCTGCAGATAAAACAAATACAGAAAAACCAACTGAAGAAATAAATGTAGCTCATGTACCATCAGTTGCAATAGAAAAAACTTCAATAAAAATAAATGAAAAAGAAATAAAAGATAATGACAGAATAAAAATTGATGGAAAAGATGTTGCAGACATAAAAGCAACAGTTGGAGATGTAATTACTTATGAATTAAAAGTAACAAATACAGGAGATGTCACAATAAATAATGTTAAAGTTTTTGATGACAGAACTGTTACTTATGACAAAGAATTTTCAGATATTTTAGATGCACAAGGAAATGGAATAACATTAAAACCAGGAGAAACAAAAACAATTCAAGTAAAATACACAGTTACTAAAAAAGATATTAATGACAACATAAATACAATTGAAAATATTGCACATGTATCTGCAAAATATGACAACGAAGAAGTTACACCAAGTCAAGATAATGATATTATTACAGAAAAAGATGAAAAACCAAGTATTGATGTAACAAAAACAAGTAGTCAACCAAAAGACAAAAAACTATTATATAATGATGAAATTAAATATACAATAAAAGCAAGTAATACATCATTAAAAGATGGAAAAGTTACAATAACAGATAGCAAACTAAAAGAAGCAATAGAAAAAGGATATGTTTCAGCACCAACAGTAATTACAGTAACAGAAACAACTACAATTGAAGGAAAAACAACAAGAAAAATAACAGTTGACGAATTAGCTAAAGGAGTAGAGGTAAAAGTTGCAGGAGGCAATGAAGCTGTAATTGAATTTACAGTAAAAGTAACTGCTAAAGCAGGTACAACAATTAAAAATTTAGCTACAGTTATTGGAGGAAATAATGAAACAACAGATGAAACAACAAATAAAGTAGAGAAAAAAATTATTTCAAAGAAATATGAACAAACAATAACATCAACAAATATTGTTGTTGCACTTGATTTATCATCAAGTATGAATGATAATTCAAAACTTTCTTCAGCAAAAAATGCACTTAGAAAATTTGTAGAAGAAATATACAAAAATGGAAATGGTAAAGATGTAGAAATAAGAGTAGTAACATTTAACTGGGGATCATATGCAGATTATAAACGTTATGTAGACACATATTATGATAGGTATAATAAACCTAATTTAACTAATAAACAAAAAGAAATAGTTGGAACAAAATTGTATTCAATAATAAATAGTGGAAACTATCAAGAGCAGTTAAATAAAATAGATAGTATTGAAATACCAAATTATATGTCAACAGACATTTCAGCAGGTTTAAATTTAGCAAATGCAGAATTAAATAATTTTACAAACAAAGAAAATAATAATGTTGTAATATTATTAGGAGATGGAAAACCAGATACAGACTATACAGGTGATACCTTTGAAAGAGCAAAAACAGTAGCTAGCAATTTAAAACAAAAGGCAACATTATATACTATAGGATTTTCAATGGATGATTCAGGAAAACAATTAATGAAAGATATGGCATCAGTTAAAGACAATAAATCATTAACATATACAGCAGAAAACCAACAAGAATTAATAAATTCATTTGAAGCTATAACTAAAAACGTAAGTGAAAAACCTGAAACATCAGAACTTATAAGTGAAGATGGTATAATAGTAATAAATCTTGAAAAAGCATTAGATCCAAATAAAAAAGTAACAATTAATGGTAAAGAATATGCATTAAATACATTACCAAAAGAAGTAACATATAACAGTGTAGAAAAGAAAATTATATGGGATATTTCAGGATATGAAGCAAATGCAGATTTATCAATTGCATATGTGTATGAATAAAACTAACAAATAAGGTCCACCAAAAAGGACCTTATTTCTATAATAGCAAATTCTACGAACTTCCTATTATAGAAATATATTGCACCAAAAGAGCTTTGATCAAAACAATATATAAAAAAGGAGATTGAAACATTTGAAACATTTAAAACAAGAAAAAAATTATAAAAAAACAATAACAAAAATAATAATATATATTATTATTTTAATTATAAGTATTGCTACTATTATAAAAGTAAAAAATTTAAATGTTATAAGTGATAAAATTCTTGATAAAAAAAGTACTGAGGTTCAAAGTAGCAGTATAAATATTTCTGATGAGTTTAAAAAAGAAAAAGAATTTCAAGGAATGATAATAAAAGATATAAATATAAGCAGAGAAAATGGAATAACAAATTTAACTGCTAATATTGAAAATAATACTGAAAATAAATTTGAAGAAAGAGAAATAAAAATAATTTTTCAAAATGAGGATAATACTCAAATATCAATTTTAAAGACGAAATTAAAAACAATTGAAAAAGGTGAAACAGCAGAATTAAATATATCTACATCATTAGATTTAACACCAGCATATAATTTTAGAATAGAATAGTGTAAATTAATAAAACAGCAATTTTTATTTATAGTAAATTAAATAAAAATTGCTGTTTATTATACTAAAATATTTGCAACTGTTAAAAACATGGCATATAGTAAAGTTTTCCAAGATATTCTAAATGCAGTTCTTGTAACTTTTTTTACTACCATTAATCTATGTTCTTTTCTGACTGTTAAAGCCATACAACTTGTAACAGGGATATAATCTTCACGAGTATTCATTGATATCAACTCCTTTATCTTTTAGTAAATTATAAATTTTAGCTTTTGTATTTATTACCTATAATTTCATTATAAGTATAAAAAAGACATTTGTCAACAGATTTTGTAATAAAAATGTAATATTTTTGAAACAATTGTTACAAAAACTCAAAAATAAACTGTAAAATTAATACATTGACAAAAAAGGATAAAAAAGTTAAAATTATAAGTAGTAAGTAAAAAAGGGGTGACGGAATTGCTAAAAATATATAACACAAATTTAGAAACTAATAAAGTTGAAGAAATAAAGGAATTTCAAAGAGGAGCCTGGATTAATTTAGTAAATCCGTCGGAAGTAGAAATTAAAAAAGTATGTGAAAGTATAAATATACAAGAGGATTTCATAAGAGATGCATTAGACTATGAAGAAAAAGCGAGAATAGATAAAGAAGAAGATGATGATACAACACTTTTTGTAGTAGATGTACCAGTTGTAGAAAAAACAGAAGAAACAGATTTATACACAACAATGCCATTAGGAATGATTGTTGTAAGAGATGATTATTTTATAACAGTTTCACTTAAAAAAAATAAGGTAATAGAAGCATTTGAAAAAAAGAAAATTAAAAATTTTCAAACTTATAAAAAAACAAGATTTATATTTCAAATTTTATATTTAAATGCTTCATATTTTTTGAGTTCATTAAAACAAATAAATAAAGAAACAGAAATTGCAGAATATATATTAAAAAATTCAATGAAAAATAAGGAATTATTAAAATTACTAAGCTTAGAGAAAGGTTTAGTATATATAACAACATCTCTAAAATCTAATGAAATTGTCATGGAAAAAACATTAAGAGGTAAAATAATAAAATTATATGAAGATGATGAAGATATACTTGAAGACGCAATTACAGAAAATAGACAAGCTATTGAAATGGCACAAATATATAGCAACATTCTAAACGGAACTATGGATGCATATGCATCTATTATATCTAATAACCTAAATGGAGTAATGAAATTTTTAACATCTATAACTATTGTACTTGCTGTACCAACAATGATATCAAGCTTTTGGGGAATGAATGTTGGATTACCATTTCAAGATAGTCCATATGGATTTGCTGCAATGATACTAATAGCTGTTATAATGACACTTGGTGTCACATGGTGGCTAAAGAAAAAAGATATGTTAAATTAAAATGGAAAAAAATATAACAATCAAAAATTCTCCTAAAAAATATATATTCAATGTGGTTTTATATGAATTTTTATTAATCTATTATCATGTACAAAATTACAATTTGGTTTGAAAATAGTCAATAGATGTGATATAATCAAAAACACGTAAACATATAATAAAATCATGTTATATGAATAAAAAGGAGGAACAAAATGTTAAGTGCAAATGGTGTTACAGTAAGATTTGGAAAAAGAGTATTATTTGAAGATGTAAACATAAGATTTGGAAAAGGAAATTGTTATGGAATAATAGGCGCAAATGGGGCAGGAAAATCCACTTTTTTAAAAGTTTTATCAAAAGAGATTGAACCAAGCAAAGGTGATGTTACATTAGATAAAGGAGAAAGATTATCAATGTTAAAACAAGATCACTTTGCATATGAAGAATTTACTGTAATAGATACTGTAATTATGGGAAATAAAGAATTATATGACATAATGAAAGAAAAAGAAGAAATATATGCAAAACCAGATTTTTCAGAAGAAGATGGAATGAAAGCTGCAAAACTAGAAGAAAGATTTGCAGAATTAGACGGTTGGAATGCAGAATCAGATGCTGCAATTCTTTTAAATGATTTAGGAATAATACCAGAAAATCATTACAAATTAATGAAAGAAATTGAAGCAAAAGATAAAGTAAAAGTTTTACTTGCACAAAGCTTGTTTGGAAATCCTGATGTATTATTATTGGACGAACCAACAAACGATTTAGATTTAAAAAGTATAAATTGGTTACAAGACTTTTTAATGGATTTTGAAAACACAGTAATAGTTGTATCACATGATAGATATTTTTTAAATAAAGTTTGTACACATATAGCAGATGTTGACTTTGGAAAAATAAAAGTTTATCCAGGAAATTATGACTTTTGGTATGAATCAAGTCAATTAGCATTAAAACAAGCAAGAGAACAAAATAAAAAGAAAGAAGAGAAAATAAAAGAATTACAAGACTTTATTGCAAGATTTAGTGCAAATGCATCTAAATCAAAACAAGCAACATCAAGAAAGAAAACATTAGAAAAAATTGAACTAGAAGAAATAAAACCTTCAAATAGAAAATATCCATATGTAGATTTCAAGCCAGAAAGAGAACCTGGAAGAGAAATTTTGCAAGTTAAAAATATATCAAAAACAATAGATGGAATAAAAGTATTAGATAATATATCTTTTGATGTAAAGCAAGGAAACAAAATAGCATTTTTAGCAGATAATGAAATTGCAAAAACAGTGTTATTTCAAATAATAGCAGGTGAACTAGAACCAGATTCTGGAGAACTTATATGGGGAACAACAATTACAAATAATTATTTTCCAAAAGATAATAATTACTTATTTGAAACTGATGAAAATGTTACAGAATGGCTTAGAAAATATTCAAAAGATCCAGATGAAACATATGTCAGAAGCTTTTTAGGAAGAATGCTATTTTCAGGAGACGAAGCCTTGAAAAAGGTAGATGTATTATCAGGAGGAGAAAAGGTAAGATGTGTATTATCTAAAATGATGTTATCTGGTGCAAATTTCTTAATATTTGATGAACCTACAAATCATTTAGATATGGAAAGTATAACAGCTTTAAATGAAGGAATGAAAAGATATACTGGAAATATTTTATTTACATCACATGACCATGAATTAACACAAACAGTAGCAAATAGAATAATAGACATAAAAGAAGATGGAAAAGTAATTGACAGAGAAGTAACATACAATGAATATTTGGGAATGGAGTAAATTGTAATCAACGAGTAAAAAGAGAGGAAGAAGAATAATGGAAAAAATAATAAATACTATAGCAGAAGAATTAAACATAAAACCATCACAAGTTGATAATACAGTAAAATTAATAGATGAAGGAAATACTATCCCATTTATAGCTAGATATAGAAAAGAAGTAACAGGTGGGTTAAGTGATGAAATTCTTAGAAATTTAGGAGAAAGATTAAATTATCTAAGAAATTTAGAACAAAGAAAAGAAGAAGTAGTAAAATCTATAGATGAACAAGGAAAACTTACAGATGAAATATTAAAATCAATTGCAATTAGTAAAACTTTAGCTGAAGTTGAAGATATATATAGACCATATAAACAAAAAAAGAAAACAAGAGCTACAGTAGCAAAAGCTAAAGGCTTAGAGCCACTTGCACAAATAATAATTGAACAAAAAGAAACAGAAAAAATAGAAGAAATAGCAAAAAAATTTATAAATATAGATAGTTTATCAGAAGAAGATAAAAAGAATAAAGATAAAGTAGTTTCATCAGTAGAACAAGCTATTCAAGGAGCTTTAGATATAATAGCAGAATCTATTTCAGATGAGCCAAAATACAGAAAAGAAATAAAAAGACAATGTTATAAAGAAGGCTTAATTGTAACAAAATCGGCTAAAAAAGACGAAAAATCAAATTATGAAATGTATTATGAATATCAAGAAACTATAAAATACATACCAAGTCATAGAATTTTAGCAATAAACAGGGGAGAAAAAGAAGGTTTTTTAAAGGTTTCATTAGAAAAACCAGAAGAAAAAATATTAAATTATATTGAAAGGGATATTATAAAAGGCGAAACACAATACACAAACATGCTAAAAGAAACAATATTAGATGCATTTAAAAGACTAATAGAACCTTCAATTGACCGTGAAATAAGATCAGATTTAACTGAAAAAGCAGAAGAAAAAGCAATAAAAGTATTTGGAAAAAATTCAAAACAATTATTACTTGGAGCACCAATAAAAGGAAAAAACGTAATGGGATTTGACCCAGCGTATAGAACAGGTTGCAAAATAGCAGTAATAGATGAAACTGGAAAAGTATTAGACTATACAACAGTATATCCAACTGAACCGCAAAATGATGTTGAAAATGCAAAAAAAGAACTTTTAAAATTAATAGAAAAAGATAAAATAGATATGATAGCAATAGGAAATGGTACAGCTTCAAGAGAGTCAGAAATGTTTGTTGCAGATATGATAAAAGAAGCTTCAAGACCAGTGCATTATGTTATTGTTAGTGAAGCAGGTGCTTCTGTATATTCTGCGTCTAAACTTGCAACTGAAGAATATCCAGACATAAATGTTTCTATAAGAGGTGCAATTTCTATTGCAAGACGCTTACAAGATCCACTTGCAGAACTTGTAAAAATAGATCCAAAAGCAATAGGAGTAGGGCAATATCAACATGATGTAAATCAAAAAAAATTAGCAGAAAGCCTAACAGGAGTTGTAGAAGACAGTGTAAATAAAGTTGGAGTTGATGTAAACACAGCTACACCATCTTTATTATCATATGTTTCAGGAATTAATAATACTATTGCAAAAAATATTGTAAAATATAGAGATGAAAATGGAAAATTAAAAAATAGAAAACAATTATTAAAAGTTCCAAAATTGGGAAAAGTTGCTTTTGAACAATGTGCTGGATTCTTAAGAATTTTAGATGGAGACAATGCACTTGAAATAACAGCAGTGCACCCAGAAAGTTATGAAAAAGCAGAGAAATTGCTTTGTAAAATAGGTTTTAAATCAGAAGATTTAAGAAGTAAAGAAAAACTAGAAGAAATAAGAAGAAAACTAAAAGAAATTAATATTGAACAAACAGCTAAAGAATTAGAAATTGGAGAGATGACATTATCTGACATAATCGAAGAATTATCTAAACCAGGAAGGGATCCTCGTGAAGAAATGCCAAAACCAATTTTAAGAAGTGATGTATTAAAATTAGAAGATTTAAAAGAAGGAATGATATTAACAGGAACTGTTAGAAATGTAATTGATTTCGGTGCATTTGTAGACATAGGAGTAAAACACGATGGACTAGTACATATTTCAGAAATGAGTGATAAATATATAAAAAATCCGTCTGAAATTGTTTCTGTTGGAGATATTGTAAAAGTTAAAGTTATAAAAATAGATAAAGACAGACAAAAAGTTGGATTGTCAATGAAAATATAAAAAAAGTGAAATTAAATTTTCACTTTTTTTATTATTTATATTTATATTTATATTTATTATTTGTTATTTGTTTTTAGTAAATCGTAGAAACAAATTGAGCTTACTTGTATATATGGAATTAAGAATAAACTTCCAATTCCCAAAGTAAATACTGATAAAATTGCCCAACCAATAAATGAAAGTAATAAAACAAAATAATTACCTTTTTGTCCATTCATTATTGTTCTACTTTTTGCAACTGCTAATTTAGTAGGTAAATTTGGTTCATCATATGCTATATAATATGTTAAAGCAAGTGACAATTGTTTTACACATAAATATATGCTTGAAGCAAATAAAGCAATTAAACCAATAACTAGAATTATTATACTAGTAGAGTAATTTATAGTAGTACTTGATATTGAATATAAAGCGCTAGAATAAACACAAAGTGATAATCCAACTGTAAGTATAATATAAGATAATGCTAAAAGTATTATTGGTAAAAGTAATTTATAAAGCATACTGAAAAATAGTTTCCATGATTTAGAAAAATTTTCAAAACCATATTTTAGAAAATCAAAGGCTTTAACCTCTTCATTTCTTTTTAGTTTCATAAATGCTATAATAATACCATATGAAATTGGTGTTGAAATTATAATAGAAATTATTAAAACTATTAAATTTAGTGTAACATTTTTTTCAGTTGCAGTTGTTAAATAATTTAAAATAAATTCAATAAATATATAACATAAAGTTATTAAAGCACCCTTTCCCCATTTGTTTTTTAAATTTTTTCTTGCGTTATTTCTTATATCTGTAGCTGTTGTCATTTGTAATCCCCCTTTTATATTAATTAAAATAAAAATATTTGTTAATTTGGAAATCTTGTTTTTATAGACTCAATTTCATCATAATGATTTTTTAAAATATCTAAAAATACATCAGTTATTTTAGGGTCGAATTGAGTTCCTTTGCATCTTTCAAATTCTGATATTACTGTATCAAGCGGAAGTGAATTTCTGTATGTTCTTTTAGAAGTCATTGCATCAAAACTATCTGCAATTGCAGCAATTCTTGCTAAATAAGGTATTTCTTCTCCTTTAAGCCTACCAGGATAACCTGTTCCATCATATTTTTCATGATGGTGTTTAACTATAGGAATGATATCTTTAAAAATAGTAGCTGTAGAAAGTATATGAGCACCAATTGAAGGATGATTTTTAATTTGAGAATATTCATCATCTGTTAGTTTAGATTCTTTTAGTAAAATACTGTCTGGAACACCAATTTTTCCAATATCATGGAAAAGTCCACCAATTTGTAGTGTTTTTAAATCATTGTCTGATAAATTTAAAGCTTTACCAATTAAAACAGAATATTCAGAAACTCTATCAGAATGACCTCTTGTGTAAGTATCTTTTGCTTCAACTGTATATCTTAATGTTTGAATGCTTTCTAAATAAGCTTTTTCTAACATTGTATTTTTGTTTTGTAGCTCGGTATTAATTTTTTTGATTTCATTCATTTGAGATATTGATTTTATTCCTGATTCTATTAGTAGCAATAATTGATCAAATTTATCACTTTTTTCACAATACCCTTGAATATCTAACCTTTTGATTGTTTCTAAAGGTGGAGCTAGATCTTTATGCCCAGTTAGTAATAAGATATATAATTCTTTATCAAATTTGCGTATTTCTTCTACAACTTGGTCTCCATGAAATGGAGTCATTATAAAGTCTAGAATCATTAAGTCATAATGTTCATTTTTTACTTTTTCAATTGCAGAAACAGGGTCAGTAACACCTGTGAATGAATATCCAGATCTTTTTAAAAATATAGATAGTGAGTCTATAATTCCTTCTTCATCGTCTACAGCAATTATTTTGTAATTGCTATTTTCATTGTTTGTAATGTTTTGTAGCCCTTTTCTCATATGTATCCCATTCCTTTTCCTTTTTATGCTTATATTATATTAATATTTAAAACAAAAAGCAATAGGTTTCGACAATATTTTTTATATAATATAAAGGATAATGGTTTGTTCTTTTAATTTTTACTAAACCATTATCCTGTAATTATTTAAAATTTATACTTTTAGGTTATTATAGAGGTAAAATAATTGTAAAAGTAGTTCCTTTTCCTTGTTCTGAATCTACAACTATATTACCATTAAAATGAGCTTTTATAGTAGAATAAGACATATATAAACCAAGTCCTGTACCGTTTTTTCCTTTTGTTGTAATCATTTCTTTAAATAGTTTATCTTTTACTTTTTCAGATAATCCACATGCATAATCTTTAATAGAAATATATATATTATTATTATCTTCTTTAACTATAATATCTATATTTTGTTCTGTTTTGCCATTATAAGCTTGAATTGCATTTGAAACCATATTATTAATAACTTGAACAAGACTATTAACATCACCATGAATTACAGTATTTTCATCTGTAAACATTTTTATATTTAAATAAATAATTGCATTTTTAAGTTCATGTTTCATTAATATATTTACTCTTTTTAAAAGTTCACTAATTGTAAAAGAAATATTTTCATCGTTAGATAGTGCAACTGCTTGGCCTTTTACAGCTGAAATAACATCTGACATATATTCTGTGTAGTTTTTTATTTTTAGAACCCAAGAATCCATGTCTTTAGCAATATCATGGTGATCTTGACTGTTTACCTCAGGATCGTCTATTGAAGAATCATATTCTTTAATTAAATCTGATAGTCCTTCTGCTGCTCCAGATATTGACATTATTGGTGTTTTTAAGTTATGTGCTATTCCACCAATTAGTTGACCAAGTGATGCTAATCTTTCTCTTTCCATAAGCATAGATTGGTTATTATGTATTTGGTTAATGTGTTCAGCGGTTAAAAATTGTATATTATTATATACTTTAATAAGATCTCCGATTTCATCAACAGAAGTAATATATAATTTTTTTTCAGAGATAGTATCATTACTATTGGCGATTTCTTCCAACGAAGAAGTAACTTCTTTTATATTTTGTGATAATTCATGAGCAAAGGTATAAATCATTAATCCACAAAGAATACCTAAGAGAATTAACAATGAAATGGTATAAAGAATGGTATCATTAGATGATATTAAATAATAAGCTCCCAAATAATATGTTTTACCATTATCTAATTGAATAGGGTATAATAAACCTTGTCCAGAAGAGCCATAATAATCATATATTTCATAATTATTTTTTAGAGAAAGTTCTTTAGCATATTTTTGAAAAAATTGGCTTAATTCTCCTGTTTTATATATAAAGTTTATGTTGTCATCTGCAATAAATAAAATATTTGAAGATTCATAAAGTTGTATTTTATTTATTAAAGGTATTAAAGAATCTACATCATGTACTTCAGCTTGTTCTAAGTCAGATTTAAATTGCTTCATATAATATTTTGAAAGTAGGTTTGCATTATTTTTCTCATATAAAGAAGAAACCAATAAGTATGTAAAAACAATACAAATTGTTGTAATAGGCAAAATTTGAATAAGTAATCTCTTAATTAATCCATATCTTTTTGTTTTAGAAAATGAAGTGTTTTCTAATTCAATAAGAATCTTTGATAATATTCTTTTTATATAAATATTAGAAAGTGATATAATTATTGTAGATAATATAAATATTACAAGTACCAATTTAAAATCTGCCGATGTAATATAAGATGTTTGCATAAACAAAACAGAAAAAGCTAGTATTAAAGGTACAATAATAAATATCGATAATATTTTATTAGGCAATCCTAAACATAAATTTTTTATATATTCTAAATTCTTTTTATACTTTGTTGCATTTAGCTTATATAATGGATAATAGTCAATATCTTTTAAAAGGAAAAATAAAATAGAAGATACGACTAAAATTAATCCTATTGCTACAAACAAAACCTGTTGGTAATAATAAAAACCACCAGAAACTTGTTTATCAAATGATGTATTAATTGTATCAGATCCATAATTTAGTAAATGTGGAATAATTAGGTAAAATAATAAACATCCTATTGCAATAGAAATGGCATATGTAAGAACTATTTTAATTTTTACATGTACTTTTTTTTCAGAATTCATTAAAATCACTCCTATTCTTGTATATCTTTGAAGAAATTAACTTTATTAAAAAATTGTATTAAATAATTTTCATCAATTTTTGACCATTTAAAATCAACTAAATCAAAGAACTTATTTGTTAGATTCTGATTAATTATAATATTTGATGTATAATCAAATTTTTTTGAATAAGTTAAATCAGATACAAGATATTTTAATATTTTTTCATTTTTTTGTAAATTTAATTTTTGCATAAAATTGTCATAATCAGTAAATTTACAAATACAATTCATAGATTTAAATATATCTAATAATAAATTAATATCAATTAATTTATCAGAAAAGATATGAAAAATATTATTTTTTATATTTGGTATTGTAAGTAATTTTATAATAGCTTCAGATGTTTCATCAATAGGTGAAAACTCTAATTTTTGTTGCTCTAAAGTATATGGGAGATATCCTAATTTGGCTAAAGCTAACAATCTTGAAAAATAAGCATTATCATATTTATTCTTTTGAAAAGTTCCATCGGAATATCTTGCCATTAAATTACCAAGTCTAAAAATATTAGCATTTAGACCTTTATATTCTTCTTCTAATATTAATTTTTCTGCATCAAATTTGCTGTGTATATAAACATTATCTTTATAATTTTGACCTATATAAAAATCATTTTCGGTAAAGTTATAACTAATATCATTTTTAACCAAATAATTTCCGCTCACATTTGTTGTTGACATATGATTTAAAATGATATTTAAAGGTTTAGCGAATAAAATTAAATTTTTCACCGAGATTACATTATCTCTTTGAAAATCAGTGTAACTTCCATAATGTTTTGTATTTGCAGCGGTATTTATAATACAATCTACATTTTTTTGTAGGTTAGAATAGTTTTCTTGAGATAAACCCAAAAAATCTTCAGATAATTCTCCACGTAATACAATAATTCGGTTTTTAAATTTTATATAATAATTACTATCAAAATAAAATTCTAATAAAGATTGAATTCTTTGTAAAGGTGTTTCATTATTTTTTTCTCTAACTATACAATAGATAATACAAGTTGTATTTTTTAGCAAATAATCTAAAATATGTATACCTAAAAAACCTGTAACTCCTGTAAGTAATACATTTTGATATTGAAAATGTAAATCATTTTTTGTTACATTTTTAGGATATAATGTTAATTTAGGTTTTACAATTTTTTTTATGTATCTAATATTTTGTGGATTTTTATTAGAAATATATTTTGCTAATGTTTCAACAGATGAATATTTATAAAAGTCTTGAGTATTAACAGTGAATCCATCAGCAAATAGTCTAGAACTTATTGTAAGAATACTAAGAGAATCTGCATTACCATCAACAAAAAAATCATCAAAAATTCCCAAATTATTATTATTTAAAACCTTTCTACAAATTGATAAAATTATATTTTCTAATTCATTTCTAGGAGGTGCATTATGTATTGTTTTTAGTTTTGGCAAAGGAAGTTTATTTTTGTCAACTTTTCCATTAGGTGTTAAAGGAAAAGAATCCAATTTTACTATAATAGGAACCATATAAAAAGGAAGTTTTTTTCGCAAATTTTCATAAAGAGAATTAATATTAAAATTAATATCATAAGTTGTTATATATGCAACTAAAATTTGATTATTAGAAGAATTCTCCTTAATAAGAACAATAGTATCAGAAACACCAGAGTCTTGCAATATGTTTTTTTCAATTTCTTTTAATTCAATTCTTAATCCATGCAATTTTACTTGTTCGTCATTTCTGCCAAAGTATTCAATATTTCCATCAAAATTCCAAGCAGCAATATCACCTGTTTTGTACATTTTATAATTATACCCAAATGGATTTTTAAAAAAACGTTCTTTGTTTAAATTGGGTTTATTCCAATATCCTTCTGAAACACCAGGACCAGATACATATAATTCTCCTTTAGATTTAATTGGAAGCAATTGCATATTTTTATCTAATATATAAGCTTTACAATTAGATATTGGTTTTCCAATTAATATAGAATCATCATTATTAGTTAATTCATAAAATGTAGAACAAACACTGTTTTCAGTTGGACCATATTCATTAATTAATCTAACATTAGGAAATTTTTTAAAATGCTCTTTAACTAAAGACATTGGAAAATCTTCTCCAGCAATTGTAACAATTTTTAAAGATGTTAAAAAATTGTACTTTTCTTGTAATAAAATTTTATATAAACTAGGAACCACTAAAAAATGATTAACATTATATTTAGAAAGTTCTTCTGCAATTACGTTAACATCCATTCTTGAAACAGAAGGAATAACAAGTGTTGCTCCAGAAATTAATGGAGTAAATATATCTTCTACTGAACTATCAAAAGAAAATGAAGGTATTTGTAGTACAGTATAGGATTTATCAAAATTATAAGTATTTTTACGCCAAATTAATGTATTAATAATATTATTATGTTTTATTGGCACACCTTTTGGGTTGCCAGTTGTTCCAGAAGTATAAATCATATATGCTAAATTTTCTGGAGTAGCAATACTTTTATAATTTGTAGTTAAAGTAATATCTAAATCTTCTAAAATAATTTTATTTGAAAAATTGCCAAAATTCCTATACTCATCTGAAACAATTATAAAATTACATTTACTATTATCAATTATATATTTAATCCTTTTTTCTGGATATTCTCCATCTATTGGAATATAACAATTACCACTTTTCATAATACCAAGTAGACCAGCTATTAACCAAGCAGATTTTTTACATAAAATCGCAACTCGGCTATTATGAATATTTAATTTTGTAAGATTATCAGCTACAATATTTGCCATATTATTTAAAGTTTTATAAGTATAATTTTTATCTTTATAAATTAATGCGACATTTTTAGGATATTTAGCAACTATGTTTTCAAATAAATCAGGTATTGTTGTATTTAAAGCATATTTTGTAGAGGTATTATTAAAGTTATTTAGTAATAAATTTTTTTCAGAATTAGGAAGCACGTTAATGTCTGAAACTGACTTATAAGAAGAATTTATTATATCAAAAACAACTTTTTTTATTCTTTTGTGTATAAAATCAATTTCCTTTGATGTAAATAAATTTATTAAATAATCATAAGATATATGATAATTACCAGAATTGTTAAAATCTGTAATATTTATAACTAATTCGTCTTGCATATATCCAACAAAATTCCATTCTGCACGATTGTAAATAATTCCTGCAAGGGAGTTTTTTGGACGCATATTTTGGAAAGAATATACAACATTGTAAGATTGAGTGTTGTTGTATTTTCTTAAATCGGCTAATAAATCTATATAAGGATATTTTGAATTTTTAAAATATTTAATGCTAGAAAGAGAGAAGTTTTCTAATAATTTATTAGTAGGCAAATTGTCTTCAATCGTTGTAGGAATAGAAAGCATATTAATAAACATTCCAATAGTATTTTTATCTTTACCAATACGATTTAAGATTGGAGTTTGAATAGAAAACTTATTGTTAGATGTAGATTTATATAAATATAGATTAATTGCTGTTAAAAATAAAATGTAAGCAGAAATATGGTTTTCTTTACAAAAGGAATCAATAAGAGAAGTTTCAGCATTAGACAAAGAAAACTCCGTACGCTTTGCCTTATAAGAATGAGAAATACATTCTTTGAAACTAATAGGTTCTATTCCTTGTAATTCATTACACCAAAAATCTTTGCTTTTTTTATAAGAATCAGAAGCAAGGTAGTTATTTTCTCTATTTATAAAATCAGTATAAAGTCCAGTGGATATAGTAGATTTTTTATTGTTTTCCAAATTATAGTAATTTAAAGCAATATTATCAATTATTAAACCTAAAGACCAAGCATCAGCAATTAAATGATGAAACTTACCAATTAAAGCTATTTCACCGTTACAAAGAGATACTATAACAAATTCAAATAATAAATTTTCATTTATATTAAACATCTTTTGTGCAAAACTATTTTGGAATACTTTAAATTCTTCAAGACTTTTATTTGTAAAATCTATAAAGTCTAAAGAAAAAGGGAAAAAGTCTTCAAAATATTGAAATGGTTTACCAGACTTTTCGAAGATGATTGTTCTTAAAGCTTGGTTATTTTTTACTGTTATATTTACAGCTTGAATTAATAAATTTATGTTAACCGTACTAGGAAAATACATTGTTCCAATTACATTATTAATAGGAACATTAATAATTTTTTCACTCATATATATAGATAATTGAGGTTTGGTTAACTCATAAACATTCTTTTTCATTTTAACATTAATCCTCCTTTTAAATATGAATTAGATTTTTATACAAAAGTGATTGTATGAAAATTTTAATCATTAGTTTTTAGTTTTTCTAATTAATAAAAACTTGGAGTTAAGTTCGAACAAATTAAATAGAATTTTCTTTATTTGTTCTGTATTAAAAATCACAACATTTTTTGTTAATATACTATTATATATCGTGTATTACTGTTGATTCCTAATAAGATTATAAGATTTTTAACAAAAAATGTCAAGAAAAGTCATTGTCTTTTTTTTGTAAGTATAGTAGAATAGGGTTGTAAAATAAAAAATAATCGAAAAGATTAGAGAAAGGAACCAATATGAAGGGAACAAAATCTAGAGCTGTATACCAATCTATGGAAATCGAAAACTTTAAAGAATTATTAAAAATGGTAGAGGAAAAATATTCTAAAAATATAGCATATAAATACAAACAAGATAAACAAGCAAAGGAGCCAAAATATATTGAAAAAACATATGGACAATTTATAAAAGACATAAAAGCTTTAAGCACAAGCTTTCTAAGTATGGGCTATGAAGGAAAAAGAATTGCAGTAATTGGAAATAATAGATATGAATGGTGCACAACATATTTGGCAGTAACTACAGGAAACATGGTAATAGTTCCATTAGATAAAGCATTACCAGAAAATGAAATTGAAAATTTAATAACAAGAAGTGAAGCTGAAATTGTAATATTTGATAAAAAATACGAAGAAATTATGATAAAAATAAAGAAAAATTCTAAAAACAATGTAAATAAATTAATATGTATGGATAATATAGAAAATACAGAAATAGAAAAATATGAAGAAATATTAAAATATGGATATGAACAACTAAAACAAGGAAATAATCAATATGAATCAGTAAAAATTGACGAAAACAAAATGTCTATAATGTTATTTACATCTGGAACAACAAATTTACCTAAAGCAGTTATGTTATCACAAAAAAATATATGTTCAAATCTTTCAGCAATTGGAAAATGGGTAAAAATATATGAAAATGATGTACTTTTATCATTTTTACCAATACATCATACTTTTGAATGCACAATTACATTTTTATATGGATTGTACAGTGGTGCATGTGTAGCTTTTTGTGATGGACTAAAATATATACAAAAAAATTTAGCAGAATACAAAATTTCAGTATTTGTTGCAGTACCACTTGTTTTAGAAACAATGTATAAAAAAATACAAAAAGCTATTGATGAAAAAGGAAAAACAAAATTAATAAACAATATGTCTAAAATATCAAATGTGTTATTAAAATGTAAAATAGATTTAAGAAAAGTATTTTTTAAGCAAGTGCTTGATAATTTTGGTGGGAATTTAAGAGTTGTATTATATGGTGCAGCTCCAATGAATAAAGAAACAATAATAGGATATAACAATTTAGGAATTGATTTAATACAAGGATATGGTTTAACTGAAACTTCACCTGTTATATCTGCAGAAACAGACAAAGAAAAAAGACCAGGTTCAGTAGGATTAGTTTTTGATACATTAGAAGTAAAAATAGAAAATCCAGATAAAGACGGAATAGGTGAAATATTAGTTAAAGGTCCAAGTGTAATGCTACGGATATTATAAAAATGAAGAAGAAACTAAAAATGCATTAAAAGAAGGTTGGTTTAAAACAGGAGATTTTGGATATTTAGATAAAGACGAATTTTTATATGTAACAGGTAGAAAAAAAGATATAATAGTTTTAAAAAATGGTAAAAATGTATATCCACAAGAAATAGAATTTTTAATTAACAAATTGCCATATGTAGTAGAAAGTTTAGTTTATCAAAGAGAAAAAGATAAAACAGATACAATGTTATGTGCAAAAGTTGTTTATGATAAAGATATTATAAAAGAAAATAAAGGAGAAAAAACTGAAGAAGAATACAAAAAAATAATATGGGAAGATGTAAAAGAAATTAATAAACAATTGCCTATATTTAAGCACATAAAGCAAATAGTAATAACTACAGAAAGTTTAGCTAAAACAACAACACAGAAAGTAAAAAGATATGAAGAATTAAAAAAATTAAATTAAAGTTATTAAAAGTAGTGTTTTTGGAAACACTACTTTTGAGGTGTTATAAATATTGAAAAAATATAAAATAAGAAAATTTATTGCAATATCAATAATAACAATATTATTATGGATTTTTGGGTTATATTTGTATTCTGTATACAATAATATTGAAATAAATAACCAAGAATATGAAACAACAAGATTACAATCCACAACAAATGAACAAACTGTGGAAAATGCTGTTCAAAAAAGCCAAAATATTGCAGATATTATTGAAGAAACAAATGAAAAAGTAGTAGGTATATCAAAATTAAAAAATACAGGAACAAGTATTTTAGGAAAAAGTAGTGAAAGTGAATTAGGACTTGGAACAGGAATTATAGTAACTGAAAATGGTTATATTTTAAGCAATGAACATGTAACAGGTAGTAAATATAGTAAATGTTATATAACATTAGAAAATGGTAATAATTATGATGGTACAGTTATGTGGTCAGATTCAAATTTAGATCTTTCAATTACAAAAATAAATGCAAAAAACTTGAAATATGTAACTTTAGGTGATTCTAGTAAAATAAGAGTTGGAGAAACTGTATATGCAATTGGGAATCCTATTGGGTATGAGTTTAGAAGAACCGTTACTTCAGGTATTATAAGTGCTAAAAATAGAACAATAAAAATAGATGAGGAAAATAAAAATGCATATATGACAGATTTAATACAAACAGATGCAACAATAAATCCAGGAAACAGTGGGGGACCACTTATTTATCCAACAGGAGAAGTAATAGGAATAAACAGTGTAAAAATATCTTCAGCAGAAGGAATTGGGTTCGCAATTCCAATAAATATAGTAAAACCAATTATTGAGAAAATAAATAAAGAAGGAATTTTTGAAGAAGCTGTAATAGGAATTTATGCTTATGATAAAGAAGTAACTCCTTATTTAGATTCGAACATGAAGGTATATTTTGAAAAGGGAATTTATGTAGCACAAATTACAAAAAATGGACCAGCAGATAATACGGAATTAAAAGAAGGTGACATTATAAATAAAATTGATGAAAAAAATTTAAATACAATGAATGATTTAAGAGAGTATATTTATACAAAAAAACCAGGTGATGAAGTTGTTTTAAGTATAACAAGAGGAAAAATAGTAAAACAAATAAAAATAACTTTAGGAAAGGCTTAATTTTTACAAAACCATTATCTCCGTAACATTTTATTAATAAAAAAGTAAACATAATACTTGAAAACAAAATAAAAATATGTTAAAATAGACAGAATAGCAGAAAAATATTAAGGAGGAAAACAATGAAAGAAAAATTATTAAATAAATTTTATTTAGATAAAGAAAAAGATATAATAGTTAATTTATATAGAAATAATGAAGATGAATTAAACTATATATTAGAAACTCCTAATCATAACTCAGGAAATTTAATAACAAATTTAGCTAAAATATGTGGTTTAAAAACAGAAAAAAATGAAAATGATATGAAAATAATTAAAGGTACATTACCAGCATATATAAATGGTGATAATCAAACAGTATATATATTTAGACTAGGTGGAATAAAAATTGCTAATATATATGAAAATGGAGAAGTAGAAATAAAAGCTGAAATACCAGCTATATCAAAAACACTAATGTCACAAACAAAAAATTACAATTTACCAATAGAAAAAACAATTGTAAAATCATATATACTAAAAAAATCTAAATTTAGGACAGATTTACATACACATATGAATGCAAATTTATCACCAGATGTTTTAATTGCATTAGGAATAAAACATCAAATAAAATATCCTTTATATTATATAAAAAAATTAAAACTAAAAATGACAAAAGAACAAGAAGAAAGCATTTTGGCACAAAGAAATAAAGTCGAAAGAGAATATGCAAATTCTCAATTAAAAGGAAAATATTTAACCAGAAAAATAGATGACAATACATTTATAAATTTTGCAGATTTCATACTAAATAATTTAGAAAATGCAGAATATAACATATCAAAAATAAGAATTAGTTTAGCTATATTAAAAGATGGGCAAGCAGTATTTACAAACCTTGAAAAATTATATATATACAGATATGTATTTTGTAAAGGAAAATCAAGCGAAAAAAAGATAGAATTAGAACAAGAAAAAATAGAAAAAATACCAGAAAAAGATATAAAAAGTATGCTTAAATTAATGATACAAGATACTAATAATGAAGTACTAAAAAATATAACATTAAGACAAGATAAACTTTTATGGATAGCAAGGGAATATCAAAAACAGCATATAGATTATGTTGAAATTGCTGATACAGACTTAGTAAAATCAAATGGACCAGCAATACAACTAATAGAAGAATTACATAAAATTTTACCATATATAGAAAAAGAAACAGGGGTTAAAATCAGATTTTTAGCTGCAATGAGAAGAATTCCATTAACTATAATAAAAGATCAAATTATTGGAGGAAATTATTTAAGAGATAATTTAGATGTTTTAAAAACTATAAGTAAGAGTCCATATGTTGTAGGAAGTGACTTTATTGGAGAAGAAATAAATGACATATCAGATTTAAAACCAGCAATAAAAGAACTTGTAGAATATGTAGCTGATGTAGATCAAGATTTTACAATAAGAATTCATGCTGGTGAAAATGACAGTTTAAGGGATAATGTATCAAAATCAATTGAATGTGTAAAAGAAGCATTAAAACCTGGACAAAAAATGCCACAAATAAGATTAGGACATGGACTATACACAGAAAATTTAGCATCAGAAAAAGGCAAAAAACTTATGCAAGAAATAAAAGAAGGAAATATAGTATTAGAATTTCAATTAACGTCAAATGTTAGATTAAATAATTTAAGCAATTTAAAATTACATCCATTAAAAACATATTTGAAAAATGGAATAAAATGTGTACAAGGAACTGATGGCTGTGGATTTTACGGAGTAGACACTATAGACGAACAATTAGCACTTCAAAATTTATTAGGATTAACAGATGAAGATTTTATTCAAATGAGAACAGTAGAAGATGAAATAGTTGCACATAGAGAAGCATATTTTAAAAGAAAAACAGATGAATTCGAAAAGTTTTTAAATGGAAGAACAATAAAAGAAGCACTATCACAGCTAGAAAATGAAAATCACGATAAAAGTAAAGAATATACAGTTCAAATGAGAATAAATAATAATATAGAAGCAGAAAATATTTTAAAAGAAAAAATAAAACAATTACCAACTGATAAAGTTCCTATAATAATTGCTGGAGGTAGTTTCAATAAAAAAGGTAGAGATACAGAGGTATCTGAAGATGGAAGAAGAATACTAGAGCAATTACTAGAAAAAGTAGATGTAAACAAAGCTTATTTTGTAATTGGACACAAAATGGAAGGATATGAAAAAGAAATTATAGAAATAAGTAAAAAAATGAATAAAAAATTTGAAATAGATGCAATAATACCTAAAATGATTTCAAAAGAAGAATCAGCCAAACTTTCAGCCAAAGAATTAGATGGTATAAGAATTTCAATTGAAAGTGATGAAATGGGAATATATAAAAGCTTTAATTATGAAATTTTTGAAAGAAGAAATTCTGTTGTAATGGCTTTTGATGGAAATTCACCTGTTTCTAATCTAGTGCAAGAAGCAAAAAATGGAAAAGGAAAAGCTAAAATATATGTAAATGAAGAATCACCATTATTGTGGGATAAAGCAGTTTCTTTAAGTGGGTATGCAGTACCATTTAATGTGAAACAAAATATAGTAGATAAAATTTTAGAAGATAATCCAGAAATAGCTAGTAATAATAATGAATAAAATCTTGGGGCTACTTGAAAGTAGCCTCATTTTTTAAATAACATTATGATCCTTTAAAAGTTTTTCTATATCAGTTCCTTCAATTTTCTTAATGACTTCTTTTAGTGCAATTCTTTCTTTTAATCCCAAATTCATATCCGTAATTTTTTTCCCATCTCTTAATTGAACTGTTGCATTTAATAAATCACGAATATCATATACACTTCCCCAAACTTCTGGGACTCCACGATCAATATCTAGTAATGTATAAACTGCTTCCATTGCTGTACGAATTGAATACTCAGTTGTAAATATTGTATCTCTTTTTGTTTCTGCAAATTGTCCTAAAAACGCAAAGTTTTTACTTCCTTCTGGAACTACTAAAGGTCTGTCACCTGCTGCTCTTGGCATAAAAAATGCTGTAATATATGGCATCATGCAAGGAATTGTATTAGCACTATTTTCTGCCATTTCTTCAATTTGATTCTCTGGAACACCTAAATGATATAACCATTCCATACATATTTCTTTTCCAGTACAATCTCTCATTGCTTTTTTTACATAATTTCCTGGTTTGTCACTAAATAATCCATAAATCCATCCAACTAATTGACCTTTTGGCTGACTTCTAAATTGAGGTTGCCTATTAAATGTCCAACTTAATAGCCAATTAGAATCTTTAACTGTAACTATTCCACCTGTTACAACTTTTCCTGTAAAAGGATCTCTTTTACAAATTTTTTGCACATATGGTGGAATACGATCATCTAAAGTTGTTACTGTTGCACTCATCCAATTACTTTGCTCTGGGTTGTAACAGAATTTATCTGGATTTCCAAAAGCTGGATCTTGTGCAGCAATTTTACGCCACATATCCCATCCTCCACCTGGTTTAATTTCTGTATTGAATGGTGCAGGCTCATTTTGGTTACCTAATGAAGAATTTTCAACACATCCGCCATTTGTTATAAATACTAAGTCATCTTCTAATAAATCAATATGATCTTCAGTTTCATCACGAAGAACAACAATTCTTTTTGCTAATTTTTTATCATCTTTAATATCAAATTCAATATTTTCAACTTTTACTCCATAATGAAATTGCACACCAAAATTTTCAAGATATTTTACCATAGGAAGTATCATTGATTCATATTGGTTATATTTTGTAAATCTTAATGCTGTAAAATCTGGAAGACCTCCAACATGGTGTATGAAACGTTTGATATATAATTTCATTTCCAATGCACTATGCCAGTTTTCAAATGCAAACATTGTACGCCAATACAACCAAAAGTTTGAATTTAGTACTTCATCATCAAAATAATCTGTGATTTTTTTATCATACAATTCTTCATCTGGTGTAAAGAATAATTTCATTATTTCCATTGCACCTTTATCAGATAAAGCAAATTTTTTATCTGTATGAGCATCTTCACCTCTGTTTATTGTTGCTCTCATTAATGAATAATTTGGATCTTCTTTATTTAACCAGTAGTATTCATCTAGTACACTTACACCTTCTGTTTCTATTGATGGTATTGAACGGAATAAATCCCACATGCACTCAAAGTGGTTATCCATTTCTCTACCTCCACGCATTACATATCCTAAACCATCATATAAATATCCGTCACAAGCTCCTCCAGGAATGGGTTCTTTTTCTAAAATATGAACTCTTTCGCCTTTCATTTGTCCATCACGAACTAGAAAACATGCAGCTGCTAATGCTGCTAATCCAGAGCCTACAATATATGCAGACTTTTTATCTACATCTTTTGGTTTTTTAGGTTTTGCAAAAGCTTCATAATTTCCACTACTATAATACATAATTTTTCCTCCTTCATATTTATTATGACATATAATAAAAATAATATTAAAAATTTGTCAATAAACAAAGAAAAATATATGTATAATTTTTGTACATTTCTTTTCAATTGTATAAATGTACAAAAAAATAAAATGCAGTATTTATTTATTACATTTTAAATTATCTAAGGCCTTTTTCAAATCGCCCTCTATTATATTATTTAATTTTTTTATTATATCCCTAGGTTTCTCTTTCATACCATCTTCAATCCATTCTTGAACTATTCCTACAAAACCATATTTATAAAAATTTGCTATAAATTTTTTATCTTCATTACTAACATTTATGTCCTTTGCTTGTTCATTTATTACATTCATTAATGATATTGTTGTTTGCTTATAAATAAACTTTAAAAAGTAATCTCTACTAATTGAATTATATGTATTTTTTACAAATTCTTTATTTGCTAATATATATTCAAAAATTGATAAAAAAACTTGTTGCCAATTATCATATGTATCTTTTCCATTCATTGATTGTATTACTTCATTTAAATATATCCATTCTAACAAATCATATACATCTTTAAAATGATAATAGAATGTTTGTCTATTTACTCCACAATCATCAGTAATATTTGATATTGTTATTTTTGCTAATTCCTTTTTGGATAGTAGTTTTTTTAATGATGCCGCTAGTGCTTTTTTTGTTATTTCTGACATTTTATCACCTCTATAAGAACTAATTTTTATTAATTATATCTGAGTATATAAATTTTTTAATATATTTAAATCCTTAAAAATTAGCAAGCTAAAAAACGCCCATATAAGCGCTTTTTGTGGTGCAGCAGGAGGAATTCGAATCCCCGACCTCTCGGTTCGTAGCCGAGTGCTCTATCCAGCTAAGCTACTGCTGCATATATTTTAGTTTACATGCATAATATAATAAATTAATGAAAATATTAATTTATTATACCAAGCAATAAACAATACTGTATCTATTATAAGTATATTTTAGATTTTTTTCAATACTTTTTGCAGAAATTAATAAAATTTTTAAAAAATTATTGCAAATATAAAAAAAGTGTGATAATATATATAAGTACTTGAAAATAAATCGAGGCGTAGCGCAGTTGGTAGCGCGCGTGGTTTGGGACCATGAGGTCGCAGGTTCGATCCCTGTCGCCTCGACCATACTTATAGCTGTTTTCAAGAAAATTTGAAAGAACTTGAAAGCAGTTTTTATTATATAAAAATACTATTTTCTAGGGTTTTAGAGAATAGTATTTTTTTAGTTCAATTATAAAAAATTCTGTAAAATTCTTAAAAATCCGATTATTTTGTTCCGCAAAGAGAATATCCTTCTGGCTCACTTGATTTCTTATATGCAAACTTTGATATGTCAACTGATACAATATAACCCCGCAGGGCACACAGACAAACTTATTTGTCTAGTGTGTTAGACAAATAAATTTGTTTTTGCACAAGAAAGGACTTTGGAGCTATGAGTTATGCTATAGTAAGAAATGAAAAATTAACACGAGCTAAGGTAAATGGTAAATGCACCCACAATGATAGAAAAGCAAAATGTCATACAAATAAAGATATTGATCGGGGCTAGAACACATTTAAATTATTATATAAAGAAAAACAATTACACATATACAAAAGAATTTGATAAATTAAGGAAAGAACAAAATTTAGCAGGGCATTTAAGAGAAAACAGCATTATAATGTGCCAAATGATATTTACATCTGACCAGGAATTTTTTGATAGAATCGGAGAGCAAGAAACAAAAAGATATTTTAATGAATGTTATAAATTTATCTGCAATTACAAAAATCTCGGAGAAAAAAATATTATATCTGCAGTTGTCCATTTAGATGAAGGAACACCACATTTACATTTGATGTTTGTTCCTGTAGTTCATACAAAAGATAAAGATGGTATGCCAATAGAAAAAATTTGTGCAAGAGATTTTTGGAAAGGTAGAGATAGTTATAGAAAATTACAAGATTCCTATTTTGAACATGTTAAAAGTAAAGGGTTTGATTTAGAAAGAGGCTTATATGTTGAAGAAACTAATAGAAAAAATCTGTCAGTTGAAGAGTTTAAGAAAGTAATTAATTATTCTAAAACAAAAGAAATTTTAAAAACTACAACTTTAGAATTGCCAAACACACCCGAACTACAGGATATAAAAAAACTTGTTTTGAATAGAGATAAATTAATTGAGGAACAAATTATAAAGCCTCAAAGCAATTTAATAAAAGAACTTCACAATGAAAATGTAGCTTTGCATAAAGAATTATCTAAACAAACTGAAATAATAGATGTTGCAGAAGAGTTTGTAAAAGAAAAAGAACATATACAAAATGAAAATAAAAATTTAGAACGAACTATTTGTTTATTGCAACAAGTAAAAAATCAAGATGAGGAAGATTTAAAATTTGAATACGAAAATAAAATTGACCATATAGAACACAAATATCAGAAAAAGATAAAAGAATTAGAAAAAGAAAATAAAGGCTTAAACAAAGTAATTGATAAATTTAAAGATAATTTAAAAAAGTTTCTTAAATGGTTATGTCATAAATTTTCATATCCTTGCGAGGATGACCTTATAAGAGATTTTAATAAAGAAACATATTCGTATATCAATTTTGAAAAACAACTCGATACAAGTCTTTTTAAAAAGGAAGATAATGAAATAGATTTTGAAATGTAGAAAGGATTTAATAAATATGAAAATAGATTATAGAAAATGTGGAGATTACTACATTCCTAACTTGGTAATCACAAATACTAAAAATTTTCAATTAGGAAAATACGGCAAAATGAGATTGAATTATTTGAAAACACAAAAGAAAGCAGAATATACAATATTACTAATGGAAGATAAATTAAGTAAGCACTTACAGGAAATTGATAAAACAGCAACTAATAGATATAACCTGCTAATGAAACAATTGGCAGAACAGGAAAATATTACATAAGAATTAAAAGCCATAAATCAACTTGAGTGGGTTGGCAAAATGAATTCGATAAAAAATCGTACTGAAGAAATTATATTTAATGAATTAATTTATGTATAGGAGGATTTACAATGGAAGAAAGATTAAAACCATTTATAGAAGAATATAGTGAGGATTTTTATGAAAGTATTGAAGATATAAGGAAATATCTAAATAAACACAATAAAAATCACAAAAATATTAAAGACAAAATCCATAAAATTATGGATAGAAACCTAAATATTCAAAAACTACTTGATGAAACTTATTTAGAAGATGGATTAAGTGCTGGAGAATGTAAGGATTTATCACAAGTTATTGTTTTATACAATAATTTACAAAATATTTTAGAAAAAGAAATCTATTTTAAAGGCAGTATGGATTCGTATTACTATTTCAAAAAAATTGGTGTTATAGATTAAACCTAAAATACGGAATGAACTTTAAAAATGCTCATTCCGTATTTTCTAATTTCTCTTAAATAAATGTTTAATCTTATCTAATAATTTTTGTAAAATATTTAATTCTTTTACTTCTATTAATGCCGATTCTTGATTTGATGATACATCACTATAATTAATAGTATTTTTCTTGAACAAGTTATCAGGATTATATTTTTCTCTTAACTCATTTTGGTATTCTGATTCATTTTGTTTTAACTTCATCTCAAATTTAGTTCTTTCGTCATCATTGCACCAAAATTTTTTATTAATTACTGATAAAATACCTATTGTTTTTTGGTTCAAATTCATTTCTTTTAACGGCTTACTAAAATCAATACAAGATACATAAGTTTTTGATGCATTTTCTTTTAAAAAGTTTAAAAATCTAGTTGAAATTTTATCTACATCTTCTTTCTTAGTATGATCTAATATATCTAAAGTTTCAGAAATTGCTAAACTATATTCTTGACTAATCATTATTTACCTCTTTCATTTGTAAAACATTTTATTTTTCTTGTTCCAAACCTTTTTTAATCTCTTTTTCTTCTGTTGCAGCAATTAAATCAGATTGAACTTGAGATGTTATTCCATCTCTTGATATTTCTGATAACTCAGCACCTAAATCTTCTTTACTTCTATTTCTAACTATATCAAATTCAGGATACTTTTCAATAAAAGATCTAAGTTTTTTTGCAACTTCTGGTGTTATATCTTTCATATAATATGCTTTACTTTCATCAAATAAATTCGAAATATCTGAAAAATCAACAGTAACATCGGATGCAAGAGTATCAAATACTTGTTCACCCAATATTTCATTTAAAGAAAGATTATCGCCTAAATACTTATAATAAGGACTACCAGATGATACTGGATATTTATCGTCTCCCTCAATAAAATTTCCATTTTCATCTTTATGAGTTTCCCATAATAAATCTAAGAATTCTTCTCTATTATTTGGTTCTCCACAAGTTAAACTTATTTGAGTTAATCCTTGTTCTCCATTATCATCCCAGTATGAAAGCGATACTCCTTCGTCTGAAAGTGTAACAGTTTTTGTTTTATTGTCTATTTTTACTTTTTCACCATTTTTCTTAGCTACAGTCATTAATGCTTCTATATATTTTTGTAAACAACTTTTTTCTATCATATATTTCAAACCTCCTTTTATACTATATACTAAAATAAAAATAATTTCAATATTTTTTGACTATTCTTTCTTCTTCTTTATTTTCATTTCGAGCACTTAAAATTTGTTCTTGGTTGTGTAGCATATCATAAAATATTGCATAAGGGATTTGAAGTCCATTTTCAGTTATTATACATCCATTTCTATATACTACTTTATTATGCACAACTGAATTTCTAATATCTCTAAATACTTCAAATTCATCAATACTTTCAATATTGCTATTTTGTACGATTTTACTTAAGAAACTATCACTATTATTTCTGTCATAAAACTGCCTAACAATCTCTGACTCTTTTCCTTTTCCAAATTGTGATACTTTTTTTAAATCCTTAAACTTTTTGAAGTTATAAACTATAAAACTGTATATATATATTGGAAATACAATGTTCATGATTTTATTTTCATCGTCTTTACATGAATAATATAATTTATCAGGTGTTCCATTTTTTAAGGCATCTTCTAATTCAAATAATACATTTTCATTCGAATTTTTTAATTGTTGAGCCAATTTATTACAAATGCTATTCAAACATTGAAATTCGAACTTTGCCTTAAATTCTTCTATATTTTCTCCATGACTTTCTACATTTACAATTTGCTTTTCATTGTCTGATAAATTACAGAAATCTCCATGAGCTATATTATTTCGTATATTTCTTAAAACATATGAAACGAATCTTTTATTATGTTTACTATCTTTCTGACTTTTATTCTCAGAAGTATCTTTTATATACTGATATAAAAAATTATCATATCTTTTATATGTCATATATATTTTTCCAATTTCGCTTTCATGTTCTTCTCTAGTAACTTCATCAATCAAGTCTCTTGAAACAAATATATTATTACTTCTATCTCTATTATCATTATATCTTGAAAAAATTGACATATATGTTGCTTGTAATAACTCATTTCCTCTAAATCTTTGATTATTCTTAAAATCGGATAATTGTTTAATGCATTTTAAAGAAAAGATCATTTTATCAATTTGTACTTTTTCTTTTTCTCGACCTATATTTAAAATTTCATTTAAATGCAACAACTCTCTCTCGTTATAAATAATATTTGAATTATTATATAAGCCTTTGAAACAGCCTATGAAGAAATGGCACTTACTAAAAAGTTCTTTCATAAAGAAGATAAAACTTTAGGCTATCATATAATTCAATCATTTAAAGGAAATGAAGCATCTCCAAAACATGCAAATCAAATAGGAAAAGAACTAGCTGAAGAATTATGGGAAGATAAATATCAAGTTGTAATCTGTACTCATATTAATAAAGATAATGTCCACAATCATATAATTCTAAATTCTGTATCATTTATAGACGGCTATAAATATCATAATTCTAAAGCCCAAATTGCATTTTTAAAAGAAACTTCTGATAGATTATGTTTAGATTATGGTCTATCAATTGTAGATACACCAAAAGCAAATAAGGAAAAAGAATTTAGGCAAAAAAATATTGATTATTTTAGCCGTACAGACGAAAAAATGCAAAAGATAATAACTGATATAGATAATGCAATAAAATCCGCTAAAAAGTATTCTGAATTTAAATTGATTTTAAAATCCAAAGGTTATGAAAAGATAAAAGATGGTGGTAAATATTTAAGTTTAAAAACTCCATACTATTCAAGAAATGTAAGAATCAATCGAGCATTTGGAGAATCATATTCAGTAGAAGGTATAAAGAAAGAATTTATGGCTATCTAAAAGAAAACTTGGCACCTGTTGCAAACTATAAGAAGAACTATTATAAAAGAATATATACTGGTCCACAGATAAATAAATTTTTACTTAAAACAAGTTCTTTTTACAGATTATATATTCATTATTTATATGCTTTTGGGAAATTACCTGCTAAAAACGAGTATAAAGAATTATCTCCTGATTATTATAAACAAAAGCGAAAAAATAATATGATTTTTGAAGAATTAAATTTTCTTGCAAGACATTCTTTTAATTCAGTATCTGATGTAACAAAATATAAAGAAAATCTAGAAAATAAACTTCCTGAATTAAAAGGACAACGAGAAATTTTATGGAAAAAGCATAAATCTGCTGATATAAATAAAAAGGATGGAATTTTAAAAGAAATAAATACCCTTACTGAAAAAATTGATAAAATACAGGCTCATAAAAAGGCTTGTGATAGGATTATTGCAAGATATAAGAATATAAAAAAAGAACAGATAAAGCAAATTGAAAATACAGATAAAATAAAAGCAGCCCCAAATCTTTCTTTCAATTGATTTGGGACTGCCAAAAGACTTATATGGTCTTTTTAAGATAGGTATTTACCCATCTTGTTGCTAAGCGAGAAGATTATGCATGCCAAATGGTCTCTGTGGGAGCTCCGTAACCAGCACTAACGGAAACTTTCGTCTTCGAAATATACATGCTAGTCTTGCAGGGATAGCCAGTCATGTCGTTGACACCGATGAGGTTTCCAGCATTTGCCAGTACGCTGCAGGGATGGTAGTCGACGCTGAGACTGCAACGACCATACTCGTACATTTCGTCCTGAATTCCCTTTGCTAGTGCCTCCTTGAAGGTCTTGATCTCTGCAGGAGTGTATTCCTTTGCAGCTCCTGCCATCAGGAAAGCAAAAAGTGCGGGTAAAGCCTCACCATTGTCGAACTTGGGCGACACGATGGCATTTGCCCACCAGTCGATAGCAGCTTTGATGTAGGCAGGATACTCGGTATCCGTCTCCACAGCCTTTGTATCGACTCTCTTGGGCGGGACAGTGCCAAAGCACTTCTTCCAGTGCATACGGAATTCCGTAGCGAATTCTTCATCTGCGATTGCATCGACCAGCTGAGGAATCCACTGGATTTCGTCCTTTACGAAATTCCGCCTCTGTGCGAGTTCTTCAGGAAAATCCCCTCCAAATCCGTTGCGACCAGTTTCAATGTCATTCTGAACACAAACAGTAAGCAGCATCATTCCAATAGGAACGAGCTTGTCGTTGGTGTTCTTGGACATGTAGTCGGTCAGGATGTAAAAGTCACGGGACATACCAGGGCAAAGCTCTCTTGCATCTGCCAGTTTCTCTCTGATGTTAGTCATAGTTGTTTCTTTCATTGTAGTCTTCTCCTTTTCATTTCTTGTTGTGAATGTACAGAACTTAGCTAATATATATTTAGCCATACTATAATTATGCCACATTTACATAAAATTGTCAAAAACGTACCATTCTTATAGTTATGAAAACATATATTTTTAAAATTTTAGAAAAAACGGTAGCTTTAATATGGCTACCGTTTTATGAAACAAAGATTGCACTAACAATATTTTCATTGTGTTTCATTCTTGCAAATCCATTCTATAAGAATACAAAGCAAGTAAATTAATATTGTTAGTATAAAAGCCCCTAAAACATATGTAAAAATACCACATAGTAATGCAATCAAAAATGCCCATACCCAAAATATATAATTGTCCTCTTTTGAATACGAAAGCATTTCAAAGTTTTTATTGTATTCTGCATATACTTTGCACTCATCGTTCTCAAACCTAATTGTAATTACTTCGTCATCGATATTAATATTACAATTTGTTTCAAGTAATAGTTCAGGATTTTGCTGAACATTAATTGCTTGTTGTTCTAACGATTGATAATCCATTGGAGTCGCAGGTACTTTATCAATAGATACAAGTGTACTTATACCTATAACAATACCCAATAGTCCTCCAAGAGCAAAACCTACTTTTTCCTGCCAACTCATTTCTCCAACCCATTGAGTGAACCAATTAATCAACCATCTAAAACACCGTTTCATAGTAATTCCTCCTTCAATAATTATTGCGTTGCTAGTGTTTCTTTATGTTTAACTCCAAAAGGAGATTATAAAAAATAAATACCATATTGGCTAAATCCTAATAATTATACCATAAAAAATCGTATTTATCAATAGTTCAGCCAGTTTTTTCAGTAAAATACGATTTTTTCATTTACTAGTCACAAAATTGTAAAATTATTGATGCTATATATCAAAAAAATAATGAGTCTTATTACACTCAATTACATTTGCCTAAAACAGTTTTAACTGCAGTTGAATATATAGATATAATGAAAAGATTATAATGGAGGTTAGAATATGATACAATCAGCAATAAACGGTCAACTAATAGAACAATATATGTGTTTTGAAAAAGAAAATCAAAAATTTGATAGAAAAAGTGCCAAAAAAGATATAAAAGAAATAGCAAATCATATTGCGGGTTTTGAAAATGCTGATGGCGGAACATTAGTCAATTGTTTAATTAGAAATGTTAAGGATGAAGTTTATTTAAGAAGAGGTGATTCAAAAATAAAATTAACAGACGAACAAATACAAGTTCTAAAAGTTGATAGAGCTGAAGTCTCTTATGAAAATCAAATAGTTTTAGAAAGTAGTATTGAAGACATTGATGAAGACATATATACAAAAAATCCATCGGTGCAGAAAATAAAGATAATATAGATGTATTAAAAGCAAGACATTTCTTAAAAAATACAAATGGAGTGTATCATTTAACTAATGCTGGAGTATTATTATTTGCAAATGACCCTACAATCTTTTTTCCATGTGCAAGGCTTAGAGTAATAAAATATTCAGGCAATACTATGCAAACTGGTGAAAACTTGAATATTATTAAAGAAGAAACGTTCAGACTACCACTTTATAAATTAATTATAGAAGCTCAAAAATTCATTAAAAGTCAATTAAGGGATTTTAATCATCTAAATCCAGACGGAATTTTTGAAAAAGTACCAAAATATCCAGAATTTGCATGGTTTGAAGGCATCACTTAATTGACTAGTGATTTAACAGTTTTTAATAAAAAATAATGCAGTTGATTAATCTGCATTATTTTTTATTAACTCTTCTTCACAACCATCTTCGTATACCCAATGAATTAATTTAAAATCTCCTCCAACTCTAGTATATTCATTTCCACCATCAATCGAGCATGCACCACATTTACAATATTTAAAATCGTGTACACTTAAAGATTCAATTATATCATTACACTTTAAACATTTTATTTCCATTTTTTTATTCTCCTACATTTCAAATAATTTGTCATTTCTAAAATAAGACTTTAACCCAATCGCCTCCAAAGGTCATTAGCAACGGAGCATTTTAGTTTAATTTTACATACATTTTTCACAAGCCTTTAATCCTGCTTTTATCAAATCTTTTTTAGTAGATGTTGTTTCATTTATATATTTAGACTCTACATTTTCAAAGTGATTACATTCATTATCCTTTAAATGAAACTCACCTGTTTTTCTATTTATAATATAATTTTTAGTTGGATTATCTAATTTCTTTGCTTTATTTGGTTTCGTATTTTTTCTTACTTTACTCTTTATTTTTTCAATTACACCAAATCTATTATCTTTAAATATTGTTCCATCTTTATAATTAAATTTTACATTTCTTTGTATATTATAGCAAAATTCACAAACGCTAAAATTATCACTTAAAGATTGAGCCTCTATTAAAACCCCTGTTGGAATTTGGTCAATACCTCTATATTTAATAGTTACCTTATATAGCACTTTCACCTCATTTTCCATAATATATTTATAAATTGTTTTTTCTATTTTAGCCATTATGCTTGTATTTAAAGTATTAGTACCAATAAAAATATTCTTCTTATCAGCTAATTTTGCTGATAAACTATATGCAATTATATGACATCTTGGAAATATTTTTTTATTTTCTAAACTTTTAGTCCATCCATATGGATCTGGATAGGTTAAATCCTTTTTTATAACTAAAGGTATAGTATATTTACTTAAAATAGCAATTGCACCATTACTTCTTCCAAGTTCATCTAGTTCAAAATATATAGGCTCTCCTTCAACTAAATTGAAATCACTTTTTTCAAATATTGGTTTACCATTATTTAAAGGAATACTTTTTTCTTTAATATTTTTGGCACCTTTTTCTACTAATTCACTTACTTTATTTTTATAGTTTTCTTCCATATTACCTACTTTCCATTTTTCGATTTCCAATCTAACATATCGATTTCACATTCTACATTAATTTTAATGTTATCTTTTAAGTCCTCTGATTCAAAAATACTATCTTCATCCCAAATACGCCAAAGAGTTCCATTTTTAGATTCCATACCTTTCGCATCATCTTTTGATAAATATTCTCTTGTTCTTTCCCCATCAAGATAAAGATCAAAATAATAACTTTCTTCTTTTTTATCATAATCAAAATATAGAAAATCATATTCATAAGATAATTCTTCCATATATTTGTTAATAATATCATCTAACTGCTCTTTATATTTAGTTGCTAAAGTAATCTCATTTAAAATTTCCATATTAAGTGTTGTTGTAAACTCTTCTTTTGTCAATGAATTTTGAAGTTCTTTTATAAATTCTCCTATTTCATCTTTTGTTTCGTTGTTTTGGTTAATTTTATTATCAATACCTAAATCTATCAATAATCATCAC
>CAKPHJ010000013.1 GCA_934157205.1 uncultured Clostridia bacterium | reverse complement strand
TCTAACTTATTTTCTGGCACCCTTCCGCTATTCGCGAACTCTTTCCAGAAAATTTCGTAAGAATTTCTAAAATTTTTTCATTCACATTCGTCATTGAATTTTAAAATTATATTTTCAATGTTTTCTTATATTAATTTTATTTAAACCATTATTCTTATGTAACTTTAAAATGCTACAATAAAATAGAAAAATTGACATTAAATTTGTCATATGTTAAAATAAAATCGGATTTAAATGGTGGAGGTTTTGTATATGAAAACATATTTAAAGAAAAGCTTAACTATAGCAATATTAGCAGCTACATTTAGTTTGTGCTTAAATTTCTATGCAATTACTGCAAATGGAGAGTATACACAAAAAACAAAAGAAAACGGTATATATAAAATAGCTGTTGGTAGTAGTCCAGACAAAGTAATAGAAATTGCTGGAAGCAACAAAAATAATAATGCAAAAGTTGATATTTGGAGTTATTATCAAAATGCTGATGCACAGAAATTTTATTTTGAATATCAAAAAGAGGGTTTTTACAAAATAACTGCAATGCATACTGGAAAAAGCTTAACAGTAGAAAATAACAAAATAGAAGAAGGAGCTAAAATAGTTCAATCAGAATATACTGGAGAAGAAGGACAAAAATGGATATTTAAAGACAGCAAAAAAAATGGTTGGATAATATCACCATTAAGTAATCCAGATTTATTAATAACCATAAATGAAAAAATAGAAAATGGTTCAATATTAATTCTATCAAGCAAAGAACAAGAAACACCTACTAATAATCAAATGTATTATTTATGCAATATAAATGAACAAGAAAGAAATCGTTTAGATGGAATATATAAAATTGCAGTTGGTTGTAATTCAAGTAAAGTAATAGAAGTAGCAGGAAGTAATAAATCAAATAATGCAAAAGTTGATATTTGGAGCTATTATCAAAATGCTGATGCTCAAAAATTCTATTTTGAATATAAAGAAGGATTTTATAAAATAACAGCAATGCATACTGGAAAAAGTTTAACAGTAGAAAATAACAAAATAGAAGAAAAAGCAAAAATAGTTCAAACAGAATATACTGGTGAACAAGGACAAAAATGGATATTCAAAGACAGCAAAAAAAATGGCTGGATAATATCACCATTAAGTAATCCAGAGTTGTCAATAACAGTACAAGGAACAATAGAAAATGGTGCAATATTAGTATTGTCAAGCACTGAACCCAATAACAATCAAATGTACTATACATATAATATAAGTGAAAATGAAAAAACACGTGAAAATGGAACTTATAAAATTGCAGTAGGTTGTAATTCAAGTAAAGTAATAGAAGTAGCAGGAAGTAGCATGGAAAATAATGCAAAAATTGATATATGGAGTTATTATCAAAATGCTTATGCACAAAAATTTAACTTTGAATACACAAATGGATTTTATAAAATTACAGCAAAACATACAGGTAAAAGTTTAACAGTACAAAACAATGAAATAAAAGAAGGAACTAAAATTGTTCAATCAGAATATATTGGACAAGAAGGGCAAAAATGGTTATTAAAAGATAGCAAAAAAAATGGTTGGATAATATCACCATTAAGTAAACCAGATTTATCAATAACAGTACAAGGAACAATAGAAAATGGTTCAATATTAATTTTATCCCAAACACAAAATAACGATAATCAAATGTTTTATACAATAAATTTAAGTAAAAACATAAAAGAAGGAACATATGGGAAATCTGGTTTAATGTATAAAGGTACAGGTGGATATGATTTAAAATATTATCAAATTGGAAAAGGATCAAAACATTTAATATTAAACTTTTCAATACATGGATTTGAAGATTCTTACAGTAACGATGGCGGAGAACTAACATACATGGCAAATGAGTTTTTTAAATATCTAAAAACAGATATGCCAGAAGATTTAGTAGACAAATGGACAGTATATATTATACCAGTATCAAATCCAGATGGGCAATATAATGGTTGGACAAACAATGGACCTGGTCGTACAAGTGTATATAGCTTAGCTAGTGGACATAAAGGAATAGATATGAACAGATGCTTTCCAGTTGGCTTTAAAGCTGATAATTCTTCTAGAAATTATACAGGTACTGAACCTTTACAAGCATATGAAGCACGAGCTTTAAGAGAATTTATATTAAATAATCAAGGCAGTGAAAATGTAGTTATAGATGTTCATGGCTGGTTAAATGAAACAATAGGAGATAATTATATTGGAACATTTTATAGAAATGAATTTTCCATGAACACTCATATAGGAACATATGGAAAAGGTTATTTTATTCAATGGGCAAAAACAGTAGCAAATACCAGATCAATGTTATTAGAATTACCAGAAGTGAAAAGTCATAATGAATTATTAAATAAAAACTATGTAAATAAATTTAATAGAGCAACTATGAATTTATTAAGAAGTTATTAGAATAAGGAGTGAAAACTATGAAAATAAAAAAAATGGCAGTAGTTTTATTAGTAACTATTATTATAATTGCATTAATATCATTAAATAGTTATGCAGAAAATAATATTATAAAGCAAAACAATACAAATAGTACAAATAATAGTTCAAATGCAACCAATGACTTTAACAATATTAAAAATAATGAAAATACAAATACTAACACATTAAATGAAACAAATAATATTCAAAATGAAACAAGTGAAAACCAATTAAAAGAAAATGAAACAAAAGAAGAGAATGTAGATTTACCACAAACACAAAATTTAGAAATCACAACAAAATATACACAACAAAAAGCAGAAAAAACTAAAGAAAATGGCATATATAAAATTGCAGTAGGAAGCAATCCAGAAAAAGTAATAGAGGTAGCAGGAAGCAATAAATCAAATAATGCGAAAATTGATATTTGGAATTATTATGAAAATGCAAATGCACAAAAATTTTATTTTGAATACAAAGATGGATATTACAAAATAACAGCAATGCACACAGGTAAAAGTTTAACAGTAAAAAATAATAGCATAAAAGAAAACAGTGAAATAGTGCAACAAGACTATGAAAACTTAGAAGGCCAAAAATGGATAATAAAAGATAGTAAGAAAAATGGTTGGTTAATAGTTTCAGCATATAATCCAGATTTAGCATTAAGTATAGAAGGAACAATAGAAAATGGTTCAAAAATAATATTATCAAAATGTGAAAATACGAATAATCAAATGTATTATTTATATAATTTAAATAATGAACAAAAAAAGCGTGACAATGGAATATATAAAATATCTGTTGGAAAAGATGCAAATAAAACAATTCAAATAGCTGAAGAAAATAAGAATTCTAATGCTGTAGTAAATATTAAAAACTTTGAAAATTTAGACTCTCAAAAATTCTATTTTGAATATAAAGAAGGATTTTATAAAATAACAGCAATGCATACAGGTAAAAGTTTAACAGTAAAAAATAATAATATAGAAGAAGGAAGCCAAATTGTACAAGATGATTATAAAGGATTAGATGGACAAAAATGGATTGTTAGAGATAGCAAAGTAAACGGCTGGGTTATAGAATCATTAAGTAATCCAGAATTAGCATTAAGTATAGAAGGAACAATAGGAAATGGTTCAAAAATAATATTATCAAAATCAGAAACAACATATAACCAAATGTATTATTTATATAATTTAAATAGTCAAGAAAAAACAAGAGAAGAAGGAACTTATGAAATTTTGGTAGGTTCTAGTTGTACAAAAGGTTTAGAGGTTTCAGGTAGCAACAAAGAAAATGGTGCAAAAATAGGAATATGGGAATATGGAAATGCTTCAGCACAAAAATTTGACTTAGTATATGTAGATGGATATTATAAAATATTGGCTAAACATACAGGAAAATGTTTAACTGTTAAAGATAATAATTTACAAGAAGGAAGCCAAATTGTACAAGATGATTATAAAGACTTGGAAGGTCAAAAATGGCTTATAAAAGATAGCAAAAAAAATGGTTGGGTAATGGTTTTATTAAACAATCCAAACTTAGCATTAAGTATAGAAGGAACAATAGAAAATGGCTCAAAAATAATATTATCAAAATCAGAAACAACAAATAATCAAATGTTTTATTTTATAAAAACAGTTGAAACTTCTAAAACAAAAGAAAGTGGTACATATAAAATTGCAGTTAGTGCAGAAGACTCTAAAGTAATAGAAGTAGCAGGAAGTAGCAAAGAAAATAATGCAAAAGTAGACATTTGGAACTATGGAAATGCAAAAGCACAAAAATTCAAGTTTGAATACATGAATGGTTTTTACAAAATAACAGCATTACATACTGAAAAGAGTTTAACTGTTAAAAATAATGAAGTTAGAAATGGTGTAGAAATTGTACAAGATGAATATAAAGGTGAAATAGGACAAATGTGGATTTTAAGAGATAGTAAAGTAAATGGCTGGATTATTTCTCCACTAACAAGACCAGATTTAGCAATAACAGTAAAAGATAAAATAGAAAATGGTTCTATAATTATATTAGAAGGACTAAAAAATACAGAAAGACAAATGTTCTATCTACCTAAAGCTAATCAAGGAATAACAATAGACACAAGCAAATATCCAGGAGTTTCAGAGACTGTAGACAAACTAGTAGAATCACACCCAAATTGGGAATTTGAAGTATTATATACTGGAATAGATTTTCAAACAGCTGTTAGATCTGAATATGAATATGAAAATAAAAGAGGAAATTTAGTTTATACTCCAACATATAAAGGAGATTGGATTGCACCAAATCCTTATGTTAGTGGAAATTGGGCATCAGCTTCTTATAATGCAATTGCATATTTTATGGATATAAGAAATTTCTTAAATGATACAGATGTATTTCAATTTGTTGATTTAGGTAATTATTCTGCAAGTGGAGCAACATTGAGCTCTATACAGTATGAAGTAAATAAAACATTTTTAGAAAAGTATGCAGAAGATATAAGAAAAGCTTGTGAAAGTACAAATATAAATCCATATTATGTAATAGCTAGACTTATTCAAGAACAAGGAGCTGAAGGTTCAGGAACAATCAATATGGACAGTGGAGACAATGATGGAAAAAAATATTTTAATCCATTTAATATTGGAGCAGAAGTTGGAAACGACATACCAACAGCATTAGCATATGCGAAAAATGCTGGTTGGAATACAATGCAAAAAGGTCTAGAAGGTGGAATAAAAATATTAAAATCAAATTATATAGATATAAAACAAAATACATTATACTTAAATAAATTTGATGTAAATCCAGCCAGTGGAGGAGGTTTTTATAACCATCAATATATGCAAAACTTATCTGCAGCATATAGTGAAGCAATAACATTTAGAAGTGCATATGTAAATACAAATACTTTAGATAACAAAATAAAATTTATAATACCAGTATATGAAAATATGCCAACTACAGTAGCAGAAAAACCAACAGGACAAGGCGAAAATCCATTAACAACAAAAGGTCCAATGAATGTAAAAGTTGTAAATACAACTATGGGACTTGCATTAAGAAAAAAACCAGAAGCATCTGGAATAGTTATAGAAAGAATGCAATCAGGTACAATATTATTATCTGTAGAAAGAGAATCAAATGGTTGGCATAAAGTACTAACACCATCTGGAAATATTGGATATTGTTCAAATGAATATCTAGAAATCATTTCAGACCAAACAAATTGTAGTGATAGAGTTCAAGTACAAACAAATGATGGTATGGGAGTAAATGTAAGAATTGGACCAGGAAAAAGCTTTGATATAATTCTTTCAGCATCAGATGGAACAAAAGGAACAAGAATTTTAACTGGAAAATATTATTATGATAATTTCTGGTGGGACGAAGTTGTTTTTGATGACGGAACAAAAGGATTTGTGGTATCAGACTATTTGAAAAAAATAAATTAATAGTGGCATTGTAAGCCTTTGAGCCAAGCGAGAAAGGAATGGATTTTTATATGAAAAAAAATATAAAAATAATATTAATGTGTATTATATTAATTATATTTGGAATTTATTCTTCTGTTTATGCAGAAACAGAATATGAAAGAATAGTAGATATTCCAGTTCCACCAAACAGTTCTGGAAAAGCAGATTTTACATCAGAAGAAGGAGAACAACAAGCAAAACAATATGAAGAAGAAAAGAAAAATGAAGAAATAAATGAAAACCAGTCTACAAACTCAACAGAAGAATATTCAAGCAAATCTAGTGATAATTATTTAAAAAACTTAATAGTGGAAAATTATTCATTAGATCCAAAATTTGATATGTTAAAAAATGAATACACAATATATTTGCCAAATAGAGAAAATATAGAAACATTAAGTATTATAGCAGAAACAAATAATAATAAGGCTAAAGTAGATGGTGCAGGAACAGTTCAAATTCAAAAAGAACAAAAAATTATAAATATAAATGTTATAGCTGAAAATGGCAATTTAAATGTTTATACAATAAAATTAGAAGATTTGAAAGATAAACCTCAAGTTTCTAGAAATGATAGTTATGTGCTAATAGGAACAATAATTATTGTTGCAATTATTTTTATAATTGCATTAAAAACTAAAAGAAAAAAATAAAAAAGAACCCCCGCCAAGAACAAAGCTGTTCAAGGCGGGGGATTCCTTTTAATTGTTTTTTAACACATCCTTCAAAATGCTAATGATTTCTGGGTGAATATAATCACCCCAGGGGCCACTGAATGTAATTGAATGATCGTTTGCCTTGAAAGAAGACTCCACCTCTTCAATGAGGCTGGTCTCTTTCAACCGATCCATCTTTTGATACGACCGTCCCAAGGTTTCGATGAATGTGACCGCCAAGTCCCATGCCCAATCACTGCCAACGAATGTGATAGAACGCACTTCCTTGGTGCTAATAGCTTTAGCATCAATTTGATCGTTAACCTTATATATAATATGAGTAGTATCGTATGCTATATCGATCATATTATATAAACTCCTTATATAGTCTTTTTCTTTTGTAGTTCCTATTACTATAAAATAGGCTATTAGCACAAGACCTACAAATGCTAATCTACAAGTAGAGATAACTCTCTACTGTTCTTTCTAAATAATCTGCATAAATTATATCACATAGCAGTATTTATGTCAACAAAAAACAATTTTATTTTATCAAACGAATATCTAAATTTTAGAATATTAGTTGAATAATACAGAGAAAAATGTTATTATATAAAAAAAGAAGATGGAGAGGATAAAAATTAAAAATAAAAAACAAAAATGTATAATTATATCAATTATAATAACAATATTAATTATTATGGGTATTATAATTTTTTTAAACAAAAATAAGCTAAACAAAAGTGAAGAAACAGAATTAAATATAGTAAAAAACGAAAATACTATAAATGAAGCAAAAAAAGAGCAAAACAATAATTTAAATGAAAATGAATTAGAAGAACAAGAAGAAATTCAAAAATATGAAAACACTAACAAAAATGAAATAGAAGAAATAAAAAATGAAATAAATGCAACAGCTAATTCTGAAATTTACTATGTAGAAGAAGAATATGATGGCAGAAAAATATTGCAAATAAAACCAGAAGTTCAATATGATATTGATTTAGCAAGTATTTTAAAAAATGGAAAACCAAATGAAAACGAAATAAAAGAATTAATAGCAAAAAAGCCTAAAAATACAGGAATATGGATTTCAGATCAATCAAAAGAAAAATTTACGAAACTATTAAAAGATAATAACATAAGCAATTTTGAAATATCAGAAGATGGTTATTTAAATATAGAACAAAATTCGAACAATGAAAATACAAAAAAGCTTTATAATATGACAAAATCAAACAAATTATATATAATAAATATTACAAAAATTGCATATGAAAGAGATTATATTACAGGAGAAATTATAGAATATCCATTTGAGGATATGGATCCTATGCAAGAAATACAATCTTACGAAAAAAATAATAACATAATACTTAATATAACAACAAATCAAAAGGGAAAATTAACTGAAAAAGAAATACTTGATGCAATATTACAATATTAAAAAGAAAGGATAATATAAAATGGAAAATATTAAAATATTTGCTTGTAGCAAATCTGCTGAAAATTTTACAAACGAAATTTGTAACTATTTAAAACAACCTGTAGGAAAAATAAACAGAATGAAATTTAAAAACGATAACAATTTTGTTCAAATTTTAGAAACAGTTAGAGAAAAAGATGTATATTTAGTTCAAACAAATACACCTCCTGTTAATGAAAGGATAATGGAACTATTAATAACTATAGATGCCGTAAAAAGAGCATCTGCAAGAAACATTAATGTTGTGTTACCATATTATATGTATTCAAGATCAGACAAAAAAGATCAACCAAGAGTTCCAATAACTGCAAAATTAATTGCAGAACTTATTGAAGCTGCAGGTGCAACAAGAGTTATAACATGTGATTTACACAATCCAGCAATCCAAGCATATTTTAATAATATAAATTGTGACAGACTTTCAGCTGAAAGATTATTAGAAGAATACTTTGAAAAGAAAAATCTAGAAAACAAGGTCATTGTAGCAACAGATGCTGGAAGTTCAAAAAAAGCATATAAATATTCAGAATTTTTTGGCTGTCCAATAGCAATGTTAGATAAAAGAAGAGATGGTAATAATGATAAAGCAATAGGAACAACAATTATTGGAGATGTTAAAGGGAAAAATGCAATTATATTTGATGATGAAATAGATACAGCAGGTTCTATGATGGAAACTGTAAGAGTTTTAAAAGAATTTGGAGCAAATGCAGTATATGCAGCTTGCACACATGGAGTACTTTCTGGACCAGCAATTGAAAGAATAAAAAATGCACCAATAAAAGAACTAGTTATAACAAATACAATTCCTTTGCCAGAAGATAAAAAAATTGAAAAAATCAAAATTGTATCAATTGCACCATTATTTGCAGAAACAATAAAAAGATTAAACGAGAAAAAACCAATAGGAGAATTGCTAAAAACAAAATAGAAAATAATATAAATAATAAAACAAAATAATAGTAAAAAAGAAGGAAGGAATGTTAATAAGTGAAAGAAACAAAAAAAGTTAAAATAAATGAAGTAGATTTCAAAAACTTAAATATAGAAACACTAAAAGGACTTTACTTAGAGTATAAAGAAATTATAAATTACCTTGTATTTGGAGTATTAACAACTGTAGTAAATTTTGTTTCATATTTTATATTTGCTAAATTACTAAAAATAGATGAAGTTGTAAGTAGTGGATTATCTTGGTTTTGTTCTGTATTGTTTGCATATATAACAAATAGAATATTTGTATTTGAAAGTACAGCAAATACTAAAAAAGCATTTTTAAAAGAATTAGTTTCATTTTTTATGGCAAGAATAGCTTCAGGAATTTTATGTGATGTAGGAACATTTGCTATAATGGTAAAAGTACTAAATATAAATGATGTAGTATCAAAAATTGTAACTCAAGTTATGGTAGTTATAGTAAATTATGTGTTTAGTAAATTTATAGTATTTAAAAAAAATAAAAAATAAGGAGAATATAAAACAAAATGAAAAAAATAAAAGAAAAACTAATAAAATTAAAAAGCTATATACTCATAATAAGTTCTATTTTGGTAACATTTGCATTAAACATTGATTTAGATAAAAATAAAAGTTTACTAAATTCATTTAATGGAAATTCTGTATATATACTTATTCTTTTTATTTTAACATATTGGTTGCTTAAAAAAATAAGTTCTATAAAAAATAAAAGAATGAAATTATGTGGTATAATATTAGCAATAATATTAGCAATATTTGAAGTAATAGGCGCAAGTTTACAAATTGATCTAAGCTTAAATGAAATAATTGGAAGTAAAACTACTTTATTAAAATCATTTATAAAATTTGTTGGTTCTACAATAATTTTTTATGGTGTAATTGTAGGAATCTATTCTGAAATAGAAAATAAAAAAATATTTGAAAAAACATGTAAGTATTTTACAAATAATAAAAAAACATTTTTTTTAACATGGGGAATAATATTTTTAGCTTGGATACCATATTTTCTTAGATACTATCCAGGTCAAATAACAGCAGATTCAATGCTACAAATTTATCAAAGTCTTGGAAGACTTGAACTAACAAACCATCATCCACTAATACACACAACAATAATTGGATTATTTATGAAAGTAGGAGAAATAAGAAATGATTTTACAAGTAGTATAGCATGTTTTAGCATTATGCAGATGTTATTTTTATCAGCTAGTTTTTCATTTGCTATTTATTACATGGCTAAAAAAGGAATTAGCAAAAAAATAAGAGTATTAACATTAATTTTTTATGCATTTTATCCTGTAAATGGAATTTATAGTATTACAATGTGGAAAGACATTCCATTTGCTATAACTATGTTATTTTTTACAATTGTAATGACAGAAGTAGCAGCAAATAAAGAAGCATTTTTTAGTTCTAAAAAAAATATTTTATTATTAGTTACAAGTATGATATTAGTAATATTATTCAGAAATAATGGAGTGTATGTTGTTTTATTAACATTACCTTTTATTTTTATATTTGCTAAAAAATATTATAAAAAATTAATTATTGTAACATGTGTAATTTTAGCATTTTACTGTATATGGAAAGGACCAGTATTTCAAATATTTAATGTAAAACAAGGATCATCAAGGGAAGCTTTGTCAATACCATTACAGCAATTTGCAAGAATAACAAAATATTATTCAGATTCACTAACAACAGAAGAAAAAGAAGAAATTTATAAATATTTACCATCTGAAAATTTAGCAGATGAATATATACCAACATTATCAGACCCAGTAAAGGACCAATTTAATGATGAAGCATTTAAAAATGACAAAATAGGATTTATTAAATTATGGTTAGAATTATCATTAAAATATCCAAGAGCATCAATTGAAGCATTTTTATGTAACAATTATGGATATTGGTACCCAGAAACAGTAAATTGGGTTGTTTCTAGAGAAAATCTAGTAGAAGCAGAAGAATTAAACATTAAGCAAGAACCAATAGTAAATTTAGAAATAATAGGAAAATATGACAGTTTAATAGATAAAAGAGATATACCATTAAGTTCAATGTTATATAGTATTGGTTTTAATTTTTGGATAGTATTAATTATGGCAATGTATGTTATATATAAAAGAAATTATATACAATTACTAACATATATACCAGTATTATTATTATGGCTTACAACAAATGCTTCACCAGTATACGCAGAATATAGATATGTTTATTGTATGTTTGTATGTTTACCAATATTAGTAGGTATAAATTTCACAGAAAATAAAAATAATAATTAATATAGAAGGGAAAGAAAATTATGGACGAAATAGCAGTATTAATACCATGTTATAATGAAGCAAAAACAATAAAAAAAGTGGTTCAAGACTTTAAAAAAGAATTACCAGAAGCAACAATTTATGTATATGATAATAATTCTAAAGATGGAACAGATGAAATAGCAAGAGAAGCAGGAGCTATTGTTAGATACGAAAAAAAGCAAGGTAAAGGTAATGTAATTCGTAGTATGTTTAGAGATATAGACGCAAAATGTTATATAATGATAGATGGTGACAATACATATCCAGCAGAAAATGCAAGAGAAATGTGTAACAAAATATTAAAAGAAAATGTAGATATGGTTGTTGGAGATAGATTATCATCAACATATTTTACTGAAAACAAAAGACCATTTCATAATACGGGTAACGTTTTAGTTCGCAAACTTATTAACCTTATATACAAAAGCAATATAAGAGATGTTATGACTGGATATAGAGCATTTAGTTATCAATTTGTAAAAACATTTCCAGTATTATCAAAAGGGTTTGAAATTGAAACAGAAATGACAATACATGCATTAGATAAAAACATGGATGTAGAAAATGTAATTGTAGGATACCGTGATAGACCAAATGGTAGTGTTTCAAAATTAAATACTTTTTCTGATGGATTTAAAGTAATAAAAACAATTGTAACATTATACAAAAATTATAAGCCATTATCATTTTTTACATGGATTGCAGTTGTTTTATCAATTTTTGGTTTAGCATTTTTAATACCTGTTTTAATGGATTATTTTAAAACAGGACTTGTACCTAAAATGCCATCATTTGTTGCAAGTGTATTTTTCTTTATTTGTGCTATACAAGCAGCTTTTTCAGGAGTAATATTAGAAACAATGATTAAAAAAAGTAAACAAGACTTTGAAATTGTTTTAAATCAATATGCAGACAAATATAAAAAATTAAAAAAAGAAAATAATAAAATGAAAATTTAAATAAACTATAAGTAGTAACAACTTTTGAGAAGAAAGGATATGATATAAAATGGACAAAAAAAGAATTTTAACAGGAGATAGACCAACAGGAAGGTTGCATATAGGTCATTATTTTGGTTCTTTAAAAAAAAGAATTGAATTACAAGAGAGTGGCAAATATGATCCGTATATATTAATTGCAGATGTTCAAGCATTAACTGATAATTTCAATAATCCAGAAAAGGTAAGAAAAAATGTTAGAGAAGTTGCAATAGACTATTTATCTGTTGGAATAAATCCAGAAAAAACAACAATATATATTCAATCAATGATACCAGAAGTTGCAGAACTAACAGTTTTTTATTCAAATTTAGTTACAATAGCAAGACTACAAAGAAATCCAACAGTAAAAACAGAAATAGCACAAAAAAAAGAGATATTTGGTGAAAGTGTTACATATGGTTTTTTAGGATATCCAGTTAGTCAAGCAGCAGATATAACAGCTTTTGAAGGTGAACTTATACCTGTTGGAGAAGATCAATTGCCTTTAATAGAACAATGCAGAGAAATAGTACGCAAATTTAATAGTATTTATGGTGAAACATTGGTAGAGCCTAAAGCAGTTTTATCTAGTGAAAAAAGAATAAAAGGATTAGATGGAAACGAAAAAATGGGTAAATCATTGGGAAATGCAATATATTTATCTGACACAGAAGAAGAAATAAGAAAAAAAGTAATGAGTGCAGTAACAGATCCAAATAGAATAAAAAAAGATGACTTGGGAAATCCAGATATATGTATGGTATCTTATTATCATAAATTATTTAGCAAAGATGAAGTTGAAAATATTTGTCAAGAATGTAGAGAAGGAAAACGTGGTTGTGTAGCATGCAAAAAACAACTTGCTCAAAATATTTGTGATGAATTAAAACCAATAAGGGAAAAAAGAGCTTATTATGAAGAACATCCTGAAATAGTAGATAAAATTTTAATAGAAGGAACTGCTAAAGCACAAAAGGTTGCAAAAGAAACAATGAAAAAAGTAAAAAATGCTATGAAATTAAATTATTTTATGCAATAACAGTATTATAGCTGAGAATTATAACAATTAGAAGGAGAGAAAAATGTTTACAGATTATACAAAAATAATAATAAAAGCTGGAGATGGTGGAAATGGAGCAACTACATTCCGTCGTGAAAAATATGTTGCAGCTGGAGGACCAGATGGTGGAGATGGCGGAAATGGTGGAAACATTTATTTTCAAGTAGATAAAGATAAAAATACTTTAATTGACTTCAGATTTAATAAAAAATTCAAAGCAAAAAATGGGGAAAATGGAAGTGGAAGCCATTGCAATGGCAAGTATGGAGAAGATCTTTATATAAAAGTACCAATAGGAACAGTTGTTAAAGACGCTGAAACAGGAAAAGTAGTTGCAGACTTATCTAAACCAGAACAAAAAGAATTAGTTTTGAAAGGTGGAAGAGGTGGAAGAGGAAATTCACACTTTGCAACATCTACAAGACAAGCACCAAGATTTTCAGAAGATGGAGAAAAAGGTGAAGAAAAAGAATTAATTTTAGAATTAAAATTATTAGCTGATGTAGGTCTTTTAGGTTTTCCAAATGTGGGTAAATCTACATTTCTTTCTGTAGTAACTTCTGCAAAGCCTAAAATTGCTAATTATCATTTTACAACAATAATACCTAATTTAGGTGTTGTTAAAGCTAAAGATGGTTCAAGTTTTGTTATTGCAGACATTCCAGGAATAATAGAAGGAGCAAGTCAAGGAGTTGGGCTTGGAATACAATTTTTAAGACATGTAGAAAGAACAAGATTATTGCTTCACTTTTTAGATGTATCTGGACAAGAAGGAAGAAATCCAATTGATGATTTTTATGCAATAAATAAAGAATTGAAAAAATATAGTGAAAAATTAGCTAAAAGAAAACAAATAATAGTTGCAAATAAAATTGATGCAATGCAAAATGAAGAACTAATGAAGCAAGTAGAGGATTTAGCTAAAAAAGAAAACTTAGAAATTTTTAAAATATCAGCTGTAACAAAAGAAGGCGTTAATGAACTAATAGATTATGTGTCTAAAGAATTAAAAACATTACCAAAAGAAGAATTAATTGAAATTGAAGACAAAGTAGTATATACACTAGAAGACAAAAAAGATCAATGGACAATAAAAAAAGAAGATGGTGTATTTATTATATCTGGTAAAGCTGTAGAAAGACTAATGGGTAGAGTAAATATTGAAGATAATGAATCTATATATTATTTACAAAAAAGTTTAAGAAATATGGGAATTGATTCTAAACTAAGAGAAATGGGAGTTTGTGAAGGAGACACTGTAATTATTGCTGGTTGGGAACTAGAATGGACAAACTAATAATTTAAGGTTTATAGGTAAATCCTTATAAAAACCTAAATATATTATACAAGGAAAAAGTAAAATTGAGTAATAAAAAAAGAGATAATTATTTAACATGGGATGAATATTTTATGGCAATTGCAAAACTATCTGCTATGAGAAGTAAAGATCCTAATACACAAGTAGGAGCATGTATTGTAAGTAAAGATAACAGAATTTTATCAATTGGATATAATGGAGCTCCAAATGGATTTGATGATGAAAAATTTCCTTGGGGAAGAGATGGCGAAAATTTAGATACTAAATATTTATATGTGTGCCATGCTGAATTAAATGCTATTTTAAATTATAGAGGAAGTAAAAAAGATTTTGAAAATGCTAAATTATATGTTGATTTATTTCCATGTAACGAATGTGCTAAAATTATAATACAATCAGGTATAAAAGAGGTTATATATTTATCAAATAAATATTCAGAAAGCGAAAACAATATAGCTTCAAGACGTTTATTTGATGAATGCAATATTACATATAAACAAATTAAATTTCATAATGATAATAACATAATTATACCACTTTCATTTTGATAATAATTTTTTCGAATACTTATTTGCTTAAAATTAAGCTTTGTATATAAATGGATTGCTATTTTATTATTTTCGTTAACTTCTAAAAATAAAGAATGTATATTTTTAGAACTACAAATAGAAATTAAATTTTTTAAGAGTAAAGTAGCAATTCCTTTATTTCTATATTGTTTTTTTGTAACAATATTCATAATGTCAGCAGAATCTACAGAAAATTTAATTCCAGCAAAACCAACAATTTCATTATTTAATTTGCAAACAATATAATAAGAATTAGAAGAAGAAAGCTCTTCTTCTAATATATTATAATTCCAAAAATTATCAAATTCAGTAGATAAAATTTCTTTTATTGTATTTAAATCTGTTAATGTCATTTTTTCTATTTTCATAAATATCATCCATTCGTTTATTATTTTTAGCTCAATTATTTTGTAATTTTTTTTCAAGTTGTATTTGTGCTTGAGGCTTTTTTAAGTAAAGAGGCAAAAGTTCATAATAATTAGACCCCTTATAAGAATTATTAAATCCTGCAAGTCCTAAACTGTATGAGTTTAAGCAATTATATTCTTTTTTTGCAAATTGAGCATTTGTAAAGAAGCTTTGAATTTGTTCTTTATATATATCAGAACCATCACCAACAAATAATAATGAATTATTATTTAAGTTGTCATTATAATAACTACTTAAAATGCAAAGAGCTGATGTAATTTCATCTGCCTCAGGAGAAATTAATGTATTAAAAGAATCATTTTGTTTTTCATATAAGGCAAAATAACAATTATTGTGATTACAGTTTATAATGCTACAAACATATTTGCAATTTTCAGATAAAGTGTTGTATGCAAGAGTTTCTAAAGAACTTACTCCAACATATGGTATATTTAAAGAATCATGAAATGCTTTTGCTGCAGAAATTCCAATTCTAATTCCTGTAAAAGAACCAGGCCCAATATCACAAGAAATTAGGTTAATATCAGATAATTTTAAATTTTGTTCACTAAGAGTTTGTTTTATTAATGGCATTAAATTTTCTGAATGAGTGCGACCAGTGTTTATATCAGATTTTACAATTAATTTTTTGTCTTCTAAAATGGAAACACCACATATGTTACTAGAGGTATCTATACTTAATATTTTCATAAAAGATCATTCCTTTCAATTTAAAAACTATAATAGAGATAATTCATTTTTGCAATCACCTATTGCTTTAATATTTAATATTCGTATATTTTCATTTTCTGGATCTTTTTCAAATGTAATATGAATATAATTAGGTGGAAGAGTTTCTAAAATTTGTTCTCCCCATTCAATTAAGCAAATTCCATTTTCAAAATATTCATCTCCGCCTATTTCATAAAATTCATCAGAATTTTCTAGTCTGTATACATCAAAATGATATATATTAATATTGTTCGATTTATATTCATTTACAATGGTGAATGTAGGACTGGAAATTTCATTTTCAAGATTAAAATAAGATAAAAATCCTTCTACAAATTTGGTTTTACCAGAACCAAGTTCACCTGTAAGTATAATTATATCTTTTGGTTTTAAAATACTTGCAAGCTTTTTTGCGAATTGTTTTGTTTCGTTTTCATTTTTTGCAATAAATTTATAGTTCATATAAATTTTGTTCCTTTCATTATATAATATACTAAAGACTTTTCTAGAATAGAATTATACCATATAGTAATTAGGTTTTCAATGTTAGTAAAAGAATTTATGTTATAAGAAAAAATTTATAAAAATGCTTGATAAAAAACATCTGATGTAATATAATCTCGACTTAAACACTTTTTAGAGAGTAAAAATCCCTTATACCTGTTATAACAAGGAATAGGAGATTTTTAATTTGAATAAAAAATTGCGTACATTTTTTATTTTTTAGTATTCTTAAAAATTTTTTTGAAATTTTTTGTATTCATGACTTCATAATCGGTTCTAAAACCCGGAAGTTTGACACTTTTTTTAAAATTAAAAGTGTTTAAGACCCGTGTAACAACCTGTAACATTCAAATAAAAAAATCAAGTAAAAGTACTTGACAAAGCAAAAAAAATAATGCAAAATATAAATGAAAAAATAAAGGAAAAGAAGGTAAAAAAATGCAAAAAATAAAAAACGCTGAAACCATTGCGGGAGTACACACACACACACACACACACACACACACACAAGTAATCTAAAAACAGGAAAAATAAAATATAAAAAAGCAACCAAAATAAACCTATAAATTAATAGGTCTATTTTGGCTGCTTTTTTGGTGTTTTTTTAAGCATAAAACCTAAAGGAGGAAAAAATGAAATCAAAAGCAAATTTTAAGAAAAACAAAGGAATCACATTATTAGTACTTACAGTAACAATAGTTGTACTATTAATATTATCAGGAATAACAATATCAATGTTAACAGGAGAAAATGGAATAATAAAAAACACACGGAAAAGCAAAAGAGCAAACAGAAATTGCAAATGAAAAAGAAATAGTTGGAAGAGCAACAGTAAATGTAATGGGAAAAGATAAATATGGAGATATAGCAAAAGAAAAGCTAGAAAAAGAATTAGAAAAAACTGCAGGAGAGGAAAAGACAACAGTATATGAATTTAATGAAGATAAATTATATGTAAAATTTAATGAAACAAATAGAATGTATTCAGTGGACAAAGATGGAAATATAGAAGAAGATAACTCATCTATTACAAAGCCAGATACAACACCAGGAGAATTTGATGGAACAGGTTCAGATAAAGATCCATATGTAATAATGAGCATAGAAGACTTAGTTGCATTATCTAAAAACGTAAGTGAAGGAGAAAAATATACAAATCGAACATTTAAATTAGGAAAGAGCCTAAGTTTTACATTTGATGCATCATATGTAGATCCTATGACAACACAATATAATGAATATTTAGGAATAGATGATAGTAGTGTAGGATTAAAAGAGGCATTAACGAATAAAAAATATTCGGGGTTTAAGCCGATTGGAACAGATTTAGATAACTATACGTATGCTATGAATGCGAAAGATTTTGATGGAGATAATAATTCAATAGAACAACTATATATAAATACTAATGGAAGAGCAGGATTATTTGGTAATGCAGCAGCAGTTTCAAATTTAAAATTAACAGGAACAGTAATTTCAACAGGTGATTATGCAGGAGGACTTGGGGGAAAAACGATATCATATGTAAAAAATTGTACAATAAATGTAAATGTACAATCAGAAGGAAGCCATACAGGAGGAATTGTTGGGGGATATGTAAAAGCTGAAAATTGTATAAATTATGGAACAGTTAATGGAAAATATCAAGTCGGAGGAATTGCAGGAGGAATAGGAGGGACAATGACCAACTGCAAAAATTATGGAAATGTGACAGGGAAAAATACTGTAGGAGGAATTGCAGGACAGCAAGGTTGGGCAATAAATTGTATAAATTACGGAAAGGTTGTAGCTACAGAACATAGAGCAGGAGGAATAAATGGAAATAATGGAGGGCAAAGAATTGACAAATGTATAAATTATGGAGAAATTATAGCTCCAGATTATGTAGGAGGAATAGTAGGAAACGGAGGAAGAATAACAAATAGTATAAATAAAGGAAAAGTAACGGGAACAAAGACGGAAAATAGTTATGTAGGAGGAATATCAGGAATTTTTAATGATATTCCAATAGAAAATTGTCTTAATGAAGGAGAATTAAATGGAAGGCAACTAACAGGAGGAATTGTAGGTGGTATGCCATTTACGCAATCAGAAAATTCAAAAATAGTAAATTGTTTTAATATAGGAAAAGTGACAGGAAAAGAATATGTAGGAGAAATTGCAGGAGGAAAAGATGGATATGGAACACATTATGTTCAAAAATGTTATGGTATAGAAGGAAGAAATGAGTTATTTGGAGGAATGAAAAGTCGCCCAGGAAGGGGATTTATAGAAATAGATGAAAATTCTAAATTATATTCAGAAGAATATGTAAAAAAACAAGAATTTTTAGATATATTAAATAATTATGTTGATGAATATAATGCAGGAGATAAAAGCGAAACAGGAGAAATAGAATTGGTAAAATGGGAGTTTGATAGTAAAACTGGGTATCCAACTTTGGTATTGGATATTAACTAATACCATAATTTAAGAAGCTTATAAGCATATATAAAATCAACATTATTAAGGCGAAAATTCATTTGACAAAATCGTAAAAAAAAAGTATAATCTCGACTTAAACACTTTTTAGAGAACAAAAATCCCCTATACCTGTTATAACAAGGAATAGGGAATTTTTAATTTGAATAAAAAACTGCGTACATTTTTTATTTTTTAGTATTCTTAAAAATTTTTTTGAAATTTTTTGTATTCATGACTTCATAATCGATTCTAAAACCGAATTTATCATGTAAAGCATCAGTTAAATCAGTTCTAACATAATTTGGAATATAGCTATCAGCTCCTTCTGATTTTACTTCCATTTCTCTTAAGGTTTCTATTATTTCGGGTGCCGTAAAGGCTTCATTTAAGTTTTTTTCTAAATACCTATAAATGACCAATGCCAAGTAACAAGTAACAAAGTGAGCTTTAATCATTTCGTCTCTTGTATGATATATGGGTCTTGATTTAAAATCTGTTTTCATTATTCTAAAGCTTTCTTCAATTTCCCATCTTCTATGGTTTAATTTTATAATATCTTCGACATCATCTTCTAAATTTGTGCATACTGCATATAGTCCGTCATATTTAGCTTCTTCATTTATCAACTTTTGATTTATCTTAAAAATGCTTTTTTCAGCTACTTCGCCATCACTTGTTATATTGGTGGCTTTTATAAAACGTTTAGGGTCATTTTGTTTTGGCTTTTTAAATTTTTCTGGATTATTTTCTATTATCTTTAAAGCTCTATTAATCTGAGTATTTCTAATATTTTTTTGATATTCTTGATATTTCACAGAAAAGGTAACAATTAACCTTTGAGACAATCCATCTTCATTAATCCAACGTTCTTTATAAAAGACTTTGTCTTTACATTTTTTTATAAGCTTCTCATCTGTGCGCAAGTTTGAAATATTATAGCTTTTTGGATTATTTGGTAAGTGCTAACCTTTTGTTAAATCAAGTACATCATCTTTTAAATGCGCTTTTAATTTTTTTATTGATTGAGTAGTTATAAATTTTTTGTTGTCTTTGTTGTTAAAAGTTCTATTAGCTTTTGAAGCAAGTCCAGCATCTGTACACACAACAAATTCTGCTAGTTCAAAGTCTTTGGCGATTTTTTCTTCCAGCGGCTTTAAAGTAATTTGTTCATTAGTATTTCCAGGAGTTATATCAAAAGCAAGAGGTATCCCATTTCCGTCCATAAACAATCCCATTTGTACAATTGGGTTTGGTCTATTTTCTTTAGATTTCCCATATTGTTTGAGTCCGTTTTCTTCCTCAATTTCGAAATAATAGTTAGTGCAATCGTAATATAAAATTTTATTATTTCTATCCATGTAGTCTTTACTATTCTTATATAATTCGGATTGAATAAAATCCATATTTTCACAAATTATTGGCAAAGCTCTTTCTATGTGTTGATATTCAAAATTTGGTTGCTCCATAAATTTTTTAGATAGTTCTAGAGTCTTTAATTTTGAGGCAGGGTAAATTATTCTTGAATAGACTAGCTTTGAGAGAATATCGTTAAGGTCAAATTTAAATTGATATTTTTCAGCTATTCCATCGCATATTTTATTTAATTTAAGTTTATAGTAAATATCCTGAAGGAAGAGGTATCCAACATTAAAAGAATTTTGAATGTTTTTCTCAATTATTTTATTTTGTTCCTTTCCTAGTATTTTTATATAATATACTAAAGACTTTTCTAGAATAGAATTATACCATATAGTAATTAGGTTTTCAATGTTAGTAAAAGAATTTATGTTATAAGAAAAAATTTATAAAAATGCTTGATAAAAAACATATGATGTAATATAATTGTAACATATTTGTAATAAACACATAAATATCCAAAGAAGGGAAGAGAAAAATGTTTAAATTTGGTTTAGGTCAAGATATTGGAATAGATTTAGGAACTGCTACAGTAATTGCATATGTTAAAGGAAAAGGAATTGTGCTTAGAGAACCATCAGTTGTTGCAGTTGATAATAACACAGGAGATGTATTAGCGGTTGGTCAAGAAGCAAGAAGAATGTTAGGAAGGACACCTGGAAATATTGTTGCAACAAGACCATTAAGAGATGGTGTTATTTCTGATTATACAGTAACTGAAAAAATGTTAAAACATTTTATAAATAAAGTATGTGGAAAATTTATATTTGCACCTAGAATAATGATATGTATACCATCAAGAGTAACAGAAGTAGAAAAAAAGGCTGTAATAGATGCAGCATCACAAGCTGGTGCAAGAAAAGTATATTTAATAGAAGAACCAATAGCAGCTGCTATTGGAGCCGGAATAGATATTTCTAAACCTTGTGGAAATATGGTAGTAGACATAGGTGGTGGAACAACAGATATAGCTGTTATTTCACTTGGTGGCTCAGTTGTTAATACATCATTAAAAGTTGCTGGAGATAAATTCGATGAATACATTGTAAAATATATAAAAAAGAAGCATAATATTATGATTGGAGAAAGAACTGCAGAAGACCTAAAAGTAAATATAGGTTGTGTATTTCCCAAAATCCAAGATGAACAAATGGATGTTAGAGGAAGAGATTTAGTTACAGGACTACCAACAACAGTAACAGTATATTCAAGTGAAATGCTAGAAGCATTAATTGAACCAGCAATGATGATAGTAGATGCAGTACATTCAGTATTAGAAAGAACTCCACCAGAATTAGCAGCAGACATAAGTGATAAAGGAATTTATATGACAGGTGGAGGCTGTTTAGTTGATGGATTAGATAAATTACTACAAGAAAAAACTGGAATAAATGTTATGATAGCACAAGATACTGTATCATGTGTAGCATTAGGAACTGGAAAAGCTCTAGATAATCTTGATGCATTAGAAGGAAAAGCAAAGTAAATTAACATTTTGAAAGAGAGTAAATAATGGAAATAAAAGAAGAAAAAGCAAAAAAAGTTGCATTTATAACACTTCGGTTGTAAAGTTAACCAATATGAAACAAATGCTATGACACAGCGATTTATAGAAAAAGGATATAAAATAGTTAATCACACAGAAAAAGCAGATATATACATTGTAAATACTTGTACTGTAACAAATATGTCAGATAGAAAATCTAGACAAATGCTAAGAAAAGTTAAAGAATTAAATGAAAATGCAATAATAATAGCATGTGGATGTTATGTTCAAGTTGCCAAAAATGAATTAAACCAAATGCCAGAAATAGATTTAGCAATAGGAAATAACGAAAAAAAGAAAATAGTAGAAATTGTAGAAAAATACTTAAAAGAAGCAAAACATAAAAATATTGAAATTGAAGATGTAATGTACCAAAAAGAATTTGTAGATTTTGGAGAAGTAACATATACAGAAAAAACAAGAGCGGTTATAAAAATTCAAGACCGGTTGTGACAGATTTTGTTCATACTGCATAATACCATATGCAAGAGGAAGAGTAAGAAGTAGAAATCCTAAAAGTATAATTGCAGAAATAAACAAAATAGCAAATGAGGGAATTAAAGAAGTTGTAATAACAGGAATACATATTGCCTCATATGGTAAAGACTTTAAAGAAGATTATAGTTTAATTAATTTATTAGAAAAAATAAACAACATAAACAATATAAAAAGAATTAGATTAGGTTCAATAGAACCATTATTAATAACAGAAGAATTTATAAAAAGACTCGTAAAACTAGAAAAAATATGCCATCATTTTCATTTATCAGTTCAAAGTGGATGTAATGAAACATTAAAAAGAATGAACCGAAAATATTCTACAGAAGATTTAACTACAATAGTAAAAAGAATAAGAAATTATTATAATGATGTTATCCTTACAACAGATATAATAGTAGGATTTCCACAAGAGAGTGAAGAAGAATTTAATAAAACATACGAATATTTAAAAAGTATAAAATTTTATAAAATGCATGTTTTTAAATATTCACCACGAAAAGGTACAAAAGCAGCAAATATGAGTGGACAAATAGATGGAAATATAAAAGAACAAAGAAGTCAAAAACTAATAGAATTATCAAACAAAAATGAAGAAGAATATATAGAAAAATATATAGGAAAAGAAGTAGAAGTATTATTCGAAGAAAAAAAGAATGGATATTATCAAGGACACACAAACAATTATATTCTTGCTTTATGTAAAACAGATTTAAACCTAGAAAATAAATTAATTAAAGTAAAATGCGAACAAAATGGAAAAGATCATTTAATAGTAAAATGTAATTAAAATGTAACAATAATGTAACTAACATTTAATATTAAAAAATGTAAAAAGCTTGATTATTAAACTAAAATATAGTATATTAAAAACAGGTTTTATAATAATTTACAAAGGAGGAAAAAGGTTAAAATATTTAATATTTTAATCAAGTTTTTTCCTATACAGAAAGGAATGGGAAAAATGTCAAATATAAATGAAGAAAACAAAGTATCAGGAGTTTTTGGAGGCGTAAAATTAGACAATATAGGAAATGTTGGTAACATTGGAAATATTGGAAACGAAGAAACAATACAACAAGAAGCTGGAACTATAAGATTAAACAATAATGGTGGAAATCAAGCATTAACTAAAAGAGGCTTTTGGAGTAAATTTAAAGCATTTTGGTTACAAGAAATTGATTGGAACAAAGAAATCAAAGTTGAATTAACACCATATCAACAAAAAGTAGAAGATGAAATAAATGAATTTTTACATCAAGAAATTACTTGGGAAAAAGTACATGATTTTCTATTTCAAGAAGTTTCATTTGGCAAAAAAAATAATAATAAATAAAAAGTACTCTTAAAGTCTGTTATAATAGATTTTAAGAGTTTTTATGTAATATAAAAGGAGAATTTTTAAATGGCAAAAAATAAAACTATTTTTGTATGTAGTGAATGTGGCAATGAATCTACAAAATGGCTTGGAAAATGTCCAGCATGTAATAGCTGGAATACATTTTATGAACAAAAAATAATAGAAAGTAAAAATAGCAATTTAAAGCCAAAAGATTTAAAAAACAATATTCCACAAAAATTAAGTACATATACAGCAAAAGAAACTATAAGAACTACAACAAATTTTGACGAATTAGATAGAGTTCTTCGGTGGAGGCTTAGTAAAAGGTTCTTTAGTATTATTGCGGTGGAGAACCTGGAATAGGAAAGTCAACTCTTATTTTGCAAATATGTGACAAAGTAAAAGGAGAAGGAAAAGTCTTATATGTTTCTGGTGAAGAATCTGCTGAACAAATAAAAATGAGAGCAGATAGGCTTGGAATAGACAATGATCAAATATTGTTTTTAGGAGAAACAGATATAGATATTGTTAATCAAGCAATTATAGATATAAATCCAAAATTAGTTATTATAGATTCTATTCAAACAATGTATTCTGAAGATATAACATCTGCTGCTGGAAGTGTAAGTCAAGTACGAGAAATTACATCACAGGTTATGAGAGTTTGCAAATCTAGAGCAATAACAACAATAATAATTGGACATGTTACTAAAGAAGGTAATATTGCAGGGCCAAGAGTTTTGGAACATATGGTAGATACAGTTTTATATTTAGAAGGAGAAAGATATTTTTCATATAGAATATTAAGAGCAGTAAAAAATAGGTTTGGATCTACAAACGAAATAGGAATGTTTGAAATGCAAGAAAAAGGAATGTGTGAAATTGCTAATCCATCAGATATATTAATTTCAGAACGAGAAGGAGACCCAGCAGGTTCTTGTATTGTCTCTACAATGGAAGGAACAAGACCACTATTAGTTGAAATACAAGCATTAACTTCACAATCTGTTTTTGGAATACCAAAAAGAACAGCAAATGGTTTTGATTACAACAGATTAGCACTACTAATGGCTGTTTTAGAAAAAAAAGCTGGAATGATGTTAGGAAATCAAGATGTATATTTAAACATAGTTGGTGGAATGAAAATAAATGAGCCAGCAATAGATTTAGGTGTTTTAGTAACTGTTGCATCAAGTTATAAAAATAAATCAATACCTAAAGATATGGTAATAATGGGAGAAGTAGGGCTAACAGGCGAAGTAAGAAGAATAAATGCAATTGAAAAAAGAATAAAAGAAGCGGAAAAATTAGGATTTAAAAAATGTATAATTCCAGAAAGTAACAAAAAAGACTTGAAAGATAACTATAAATTAGATATAATAGGCACAAAAGATATAAAAGAAGCTTTAAAAAAAGCTTTAAATAATTAATTTCTAGGAAGGAGTACAATTTTGAGAAAAAGAAAAGAAGACAATATTACAGCTATTCTTAAATTGATAGCTCCAGGTACACCCATAAGAGACGGATTAGAAAATATATTAAGAGCAAAAACAGGAGCATTACTTTTAATAACAGACAATACAGAAATTATTAAACAAGTGGTTGATGGAGGTTTTTATATAAACGAAGACTATTCTTCATCTAAATTATATGAACTTGCAAAAATGGACGGAGCAATAGTACTAAGCGGAGACTTCAAAAAAATATTATATGCAAATGCACAACTAATACCATCATATGAAATAACAACACTTGAAACTGGAACAAGACATAGAACAGCTGAAAGAACAGCAAAACAAACAGGAGAATTAGTTATAAGTATTTCACAACGTAGAAGTATAATAACAGTATTTAAAGGAAATGACAGATATATATTAGAAGATACAGAAGTTGTTTTAAACAAAGCCAATCAAGCAATACAAACATTAGAAAAGTACAAAAAAGTATTTGATAATAAACTAAACATATTAAACGAATACGAATTTAATGATATAGTAACATTGCAAAATGTTTTAGTAGCAATACAAAGAGCAGAAATGGTTATGAGAATTGTAGAAGAAATACAAAGGCAAATTTATGAATTAGGTAGTGATGGAAGACTTGTTAATATGCAATTAGAAGAATTAATAGGTGGTTTAGAAAAAGAAGAACTATTAATAATAAAAGACTATATTGTGCCAGGAAAAAAGAAAAGCACACCAGAACAAGTAATACAAAACTTAGAAAAGTTGGCATATGAAGACTTATTAAAAGAAACAGTAATAGCAAAATTATTAGGATATGAAACATTTGACAATTATGATGAAATAGGTGTATATACAAAAGGATATAGAATATTAAATAAAATTCCAAGAATGCCTTCAAACATAGTAGAAAACTTGGTAAATTCATTCAAATCATTTCAACATATTTTAGTAGCAGACATAGAAAGTTTAGACGATGTTGAAGGAATTGGAGAAGTAAGAGCTAGAACAATAAAACAATCATTAAAAAGAATGCAAGAGCAATTTGTTTTTGACAACTTAGTTTAAAAAAAGAACAAAGTTTATAGGTATCTAAAAGCAAAAACCTAAATATAAAAATAAGGATTGATAAAAAATGAAAAAACTAAAAAACATTATATGGATAATAGCTTTAATTTTGGTAATAATATTAATAGCAGGAGTTGGATATGGATTTTATAAAAAAGCAACATTAGAAGTAAAAAATCCAATAGCAACAATGGAAGTAGAAAATTTTGGAACAATAAAATTAGAATTATATCCGGAAATAGCACCACAAACAGTAAGTAATTTTATAACACTTGCAAACAGAGGATTTTATGATGGACTAACATTCCATAGAATAGTAAAAGACTTTATGATTCAAGGTGGAGATAAACAAGGAAATGGACAAGGTTCTGCAACATTAAAAGATTTAAAAGATGATGGAGAAGATACATCATATACAATAAAAGGTGAATTTATAGCAAATGGAGTACAAAACAATTTAAAATTTGATGAAGGTGTTATAGGTATGGCAAGAAGTGACTACACACAATATTCATCAACATTAAAAGAAGAATCATATAACTCTGGAAGTTCACAATTTTTTATAATTACAAAAAATAATTCAACTTTAAATGGATATTATACAGCATTTGGAAAAGTTATAGAAGGTTTAGACATAGTACATAAAATAGAAGAAGTAGAAGTAAAAGCTTCAGACACATCATCAGAAAGTAGTTCAAACACTGAAGTAAGTACACCAGTTAACCCTCCAAAAATTACATCAATAAAAGTAGAAACATATGGCGTAGACTATGGATTACCTGAAACTTTAACACCATTTGATTATATGTCTTGGATGTACAAACAATATGGTATAGATCCTAGCTCATTAGGAACAAATTAATAATTAATTAAAATAAAAAATTATATTTTAGAAATTTTCAATATTAATTTTTATTAACATATTATATTGTAATAAAAAAAAGGTCATGCAAAAAATTAAGTGCAATTCTGCAGAGTAAATGCAAGTTGTAAGAAAAATAAAAAAATTTTAAAAAAAGGTTGACAAATGAGGTGGAAGTTGGTTATAATAATGTATGTGTTCATAAGGTAAAGATGTACATGGTTGAACCATGGTGGATGTAGCGTAGTTGGTTAACGCGCCAGTTTGTGGCACTGGAGACCGTGGGTTCGAGTCCCATCTTCCACCCCATTAAAATTATATATTGGGCTGTAGCCAAGCGGTAAGGCACCAGACTTTGACTCTGGCATGCGCTAGTTCGAATCTAGCCAGCCCAGCCAACAGAATAATTGATGTAAATAGCTTGTATCTAAGGATACAGGCTATTTACTTGTTTTAAACTTATAATATTTTTTAATAATTTATAAAAATTGATTTTCACTAGAGCTGTAAGGCTTTTCACTAATTTTAATTATTTTGAATTTTTTCGGTTTTAAACTACTAACTAAACAGAATGAAAAATTTAAAATTATAAAATAGAAGTTGTTTAGTTATTAACACAATATTGTTTAAAATACAGCAACATTAAATTGATATAACTTAGTATTTACAATACTTACAGAGGAAAAAATGTTTAGCTAGTGAAAAAATATTATAGTAACGTATAACTATTTTTAAGTTATTGTGTTTAGCTTTTATTAAAAATAATATATATTAATTTTTTAAAGTTATTTTTCTTCTAATTTATCAAGTGAGATTTGAGAATTAAGTGATTTTTTATTTCCTATTAAATTTTCATCTAGATAATATTGATTTACCTTGTCAAATTCTCTTTGCTTGAACTTATCAAAAACTGAAGTATATGTATTTAAAGTAACACTTATATTTTTATGATCCATTAATTTTTGAACTACAACAGGTGCCATACCACTTTCAATACATCTTGTTCCAAAAGTATGCCTTAAACTATGTGAAGAAATACCAGTAATATTAAATTCTTTTTGTAAAATTCTTTTTAGCAAATTATTTATTGTTGTCCTTCTAACATATTTACTATTTTTGGGTTTAAATAATAATTTTTCTTCATTGTTTTCTTGAGTATTTGCAATATTTATTTGTTCAATAAAATAAGGTAATAAAAAATCTGGAATGGGTAATATTCTTTTTCCAGAATATGTTTTAGTTTTATTACCCATAATGATATTTTTATTTTTATCTGTAGATAAAGTTCTATGTACATTTAATCTTTTATTTTTTAAATCAACATCGTATATAGAAAGAGCAGAAGCTTCACCAATTCGTAACCCCATATACATTTGTATCAAAAAGATATTTTTATAATTACATTCATTTAAAGAATGATTTAAAATCCAAGTAGTAAATGCTTGTTGTTCTTCGACTGTTAATGCTCGAACTTCTTTGTCGTCGTTATCACTTCTAGGCCTAAAAACATTAAGCATAGGATTTTTCATTAGATATCCTTTTTCTAGGGCTGTTTTAAAAGCTTGATTTAATTGCTGATGTGCTTTAGCTATTACTGAATTACTTAAATGTGTTAATGAATTCAGATAAGCTTGTATTTCATCATAAGATATTGTATCTATATTTTTATTTCCAAAAGGTGTTTTTTCCAATTGTTTGATACTATCTAGAACTCTACCATATTGAGCAGGAGAAACTAAATTTGATTTTAATTTGAAATCTAAATTTGATTTTAAAATTGCATACATAGGAATTCCATGATGTTTGATATAAAGTGGATTTTCTTTTTGATACATGATAGTAGATAAATATTTTTTTGCTTCATCTTCTGTTAAAAAACTTTTTGTCTTAGGAGTAAATTTACCAGTATTTATATTATATTCTTTATATTGGGCATTCCATTTGTTACGTTGCTTGTTGAAAAATACTGAACCTTCGCCAGTTCCTTTTTTCGTCATATTAATCAGCTCCTTTTTTATTCATTTTCACACCATCCTTATCTATTTTTTGTTTTATATAAAATTTCTAAATTATGTTTAAAATGATTTATACCTTTGGTTCGTAATCTAATAACATCATTTTTGGATAATTTTAATTTTCTGCATATATCATTTAATCTAAAATTTTCGATATAAGAAAGATATAATACTTTTTTTTCAATAAGTGGAACAATTTTCATTGCTAAATAATAAGTTTCATTTGTAAAGATATTTTCTAAATGATTGATGTTTACGTCAGCATTGTTTACTTTTTCCATAGAACTTTTATAATAATTATTTTCTATCATTTGTATTATTGTTTCGTTTTCTAGTATTGTTTCAATAACTGAATTAAATTCTTTTGTTGGTGTTAAAATATCTTTTGTAAGTTTTAAATGTTTCTTTTTTGAATTGTTCATATCATAAAACCTCTTTTCATAAAATTTTAGATTTTCGAAAATCACTTATTTGCTTAAGCTGGCTTTATGATACACTCAAAGAAAGTAGAAATGTAATTTTGTATGAAAAAATATGAAAATGCATTAAAATGTACGAAAAAGTATGAAATTGTATGAAAAATAGAAAAACAAAATCCTTGTAACATGCATAAACTAGCATAGTACAAGGATTTTGTTAAAAAAATTTATGTAAAAAAACAATAAAAATGCCTAAAACATAGTAAAAAACATGTTTTAAGCATTTAAAATGAATTATATTGTTATAACAATCAGATTTTTATTTAGTTATTTTTAAAATCATATTTATCTGTAATATCAAGATATAATATATTATTTAGATTTAAAGTTTCTTTTTCTGCATCAGTAATTTTTAGTTTTTCTAATAAATTGTCTGTAAACTCTAAATCATCTTTAGAGATAATGCATTTTCTAATATTAGGCACATATTCACCATTAGTACAGTGAAAAGTTCCTAACATTAGTTTATTAGTTCCTTGTGATATATCAACTACAAGATGTGAAAGTTCAAAACGAAAATTGTTTTCTTCGTAATTTTCAAATACAAAAGTTGCAATATGGTGGTCTGATTGTAGATATCCTGAAAGATAAATAAAATCTTTTTTGTATTCCATAAAATCTACTCTACATATATCTGGCTTTTCTGTAATTTTTAATCTGAACTTTCCTTTACCATATTTTTTTGTTTTGGGATAATATGCTATATAGTATAAATAAAGGATATTGCAATTAAAAGGGTTAGTAATAGTTTCTATATTGTTTATTTTTTATATATTATTAAAAAGTTCATATTATTATAAATTCAGAAAATGACTTTATAGTATTTGAAGATATTTATAAAATAATAGCTATGCAATATTCAACATCTAAACAAACACAAATAAAAAATTCAATTAAATATGCAATAGATAATAGAGAAGAGAAAAAGTCTATTAATAATTTTGAAAAAATTTTTGGATATGAATATAGTCCATATTATTTTACTAATAAAACAATAATAGAAGAAATCGTAAGGGTTATAAGATTAAAGTAAAGTGAATTTATGTAATATAAATAAATCGCAAAGGTAAAATTGATGGAGGCAATAATAAGAAGAAAAGTAAGCAAAAGCATTGACAAAATGTAAAAAATTGTATAGTATATATGTGTCGAAAAAAGAAAACAAAAGAGGATAAAAATATGAAAGAAACAACCGATGTAAGCCTTGTGGCTGTACACACACACAAACATTTACTAAATAAAGAAAAAAGTAAAATAATATATAGAAATGAAAAAGACAGTGATAAAAGCCTGGAATAAACAGGTTTTTCTTGTTGTCTTTTTCTATTTTAAATAGTTATTAAATTTTTAAATTTAAAATAAAAAATATTATACAAAAGGAGGAATTTAAAAAAATGAAAAACAAACTAAAAGAAAGGAAAGGTATAACATTAATTGCGTTAGTAATTACTATAATTGTACTTTTAATATTAGCAGGAGTATCAATAGCAATGCTAACAGGCGATAATGGAATATTAACCCAAGCAAACAAAGCTAAAACAGAAACAGAATACAAAGGGGCAGAAGAAAAAGTAAAATTAGCAATAATGGCAGCAAGGTCACAATCAGAAAGAGGAACATTAGATGCAGAAAAATTAGTAACAGAAGTAACAACAAATTATGGAGGACAAGCAGAAACAACAGCAGGTGGATTTCCAGTGACAGTAACAATAGATGGAAAATCATTTATAGTATCTGAAGATGGAACAATAGAATCAGCAGGAGCAAAACCACAAATAACAGACGTGAAAATAGTAACAAATTCAGATGGAACAGGTGAGGATGTTCAAGATAATCAAAGTGCAGAAAATACAGTTTTGTATATTAGTTTCAAAACAAGTTTAGAAAATGGAACAATAAATTCAGTAAATTGTGATAACGGGACAGTTGAAAATAAAAATGGAATATATGTAACAAAAATAACAGGCAATGGGACATATACATTTACAATAATAGGAACAGGAGAAAACGGAAGTGTAACTTCAACAATTCCAATAAAAGTAAATAAATATGAAACAAAAATAGTAAATGCATCAGATATAGCATCAATGTCAGATAAGTCAAAAATATATGGAGCGACAGTAAATGGATATACATGTACAAATAGTGCAGGAGTAAATAATTGGAAAATATTTTATGCAGACGAAAATAATATATATTTAATCGCAGATGATTATATACATTATGATTATTGTCCACCATCAGCGACACAAAAAATTTATAAAAATTCAGATTATAAACTATCAATGAAAAACGTAGTAAAAGATTATACAGGTTCAGCAAGTATAACTGATACAAAAATTCAAAATCTAAACAAAAGCTATTTTGAATATTTAAAAACAAATGCACAAACAAGTACAAACAATAATATGAAAGCAGTAGGATACATGACAGATACGAATATATGGAAAGTATTTGCAGGAGAAAAAGCAGAATATGCAATAGGTGGACCAACAATAGAGATGTTAATGAAATCATATAGCCAAAAATATGGGGTAAATTATCAAGCAAGAGCAAAAGATGCTGTAGGATATGAAATAAGCAAGGATGGTGGAGCTAATTGGGACACTTATTATTTAGGAATGTTAAAAACAGAGGATAGTTTATATGTAATAAGTAGTCCTGCAAAAGCAAATGAAATGTGGGTGGCCAGTCCGTGTGCTTATAGCACTGCCAATGTAATGTATGTGGCCTGCAACGGCTATGTGAACAATAACAACTTTACCCATAGCATCGTAGGTTTTCGTCCGCTAGTTTCTCTAAAATCTGATATCCAACTTCAAAAAAATGCAGATGGTACATATACGATACTATAATATGGGTGAGAAATTAAAAAATATACAATAGTGGTAACAGGCCTTGTGTCTGTTGCCACAATAGGAGTAAATATGGGTGTATTAAATATGGCAAGAGATATAAAAAAGTTCATCCAAATGATACTGTAATGTATAAGGTAGGGAATTTTGTACAAGCTTTTGGAAAAGATGCATATATATTATCTTACATATTCGACTATAAATTGAGAAATACCAAAGATAATATCCAAACATGTGGGTTTCCTAAAAACGCCATACCAAAAGTTATGAGCAAATTAGAACAAAAGAAGGTTAATTATATCATTATAGATACAAGGAATAATTATGAAGTTGATGAAACTTTTGACAATAAAAATTTAAATAATTATGAAGAAACAATTAAAAAAGCTCAAAAGTATATAAAAATAAAGAAAAGAATTCAAAAAATAGAAGAAGAACTAATTGCTAATATGGAAAGTATAAAAATAATGGATAAGATAAGAAAGATAGAAGAAATTATATATGAAAACAGAAAAGTTTAAAGTAATCCAATTTATTAGGAAATTGTTAATTATTATAGATAAAAACATGGAGAATTTTCTCAAAAAAGATATCGAATTAAAAAATAAAATAAGAAATAACACATATGACTTATTAGAAACAGCGTATGAAGCTAATAGCATAGAAGATGTCAATATAAAAAATAGGCTATTAAATAAAATGATAGCGAAAGTAAAAGTAATAGATTTCTTACTAAATTTAACATATGACAAACAAATCATAACAGAAAAGAAATATTATAAAATTGGAAACAAACTTGATGATATAATAAAATATATAACTGGCTGGAAAAATACACTTAAAAAATAGGGTGTGGTTGAATGCGTGCAAGCTTATTGTCTTTGATGTTCGTTTTTGTGTGGGTGGCCAGTCCGTCTGCTAATAACACTAACAATGTAATGAATGTGAACTACAACGGCAATGTGAACAATAACAACATCGGTTTTCGTCCGCTAGCTTCTAAAAAACTGTGGTTATATCTACTATGGTAGAATAAGAGAAGGTTTAGATAGAAACAAACCACATCCTTTAGTTAGAGAATAACTATAAAATATAAAATAGATAATTAAATTTGTTAGTAGATAATAGTTTATTCGAAAGGGAGTTTAATTTAGAACTGTTTTAAGTAGTACATTGAAAATGTACTACTTTTTTAACGAAAATAAATTATTTCGATTAGATAAACTTTGATAACACCTTAAACTAGAAATAAAGCTACCAAGAGAAATATGATTATTTTTATATAATTTATATTTACTTTTTAATTTTCGTTTTACATTTCTATATCTAGCATATTGAGAGTTTTTATTTCTGCCTAAAAATAAAAAGTTATTAGTATTTTTATATATTCTAGTTTTTATATTTAATTCTAGTTTTTCTTTTTCTAAAAATGTTGTAATTTCACATAAACAATGTTTCAAATAGTCTTTTGAATGATGGAATAATAAGAAATCGTCTTGATAACGTACATAATATTTGATCTTTAAAGTTTCTTTTATAAAATGATCTAAATCATTTAAATAAAATATGGCTAAAATCTGACTGGTCATAGAACCTATAAATAAACCATCTGTATTACTATCAATAATGTCAAATACAATTTTTAAAGCATCTTTATCTTTAATTCTACGTAACAATTTATTTTTCAAAATATCATGGTTAATATTAGCAAAAAATTTACTAATGTCGCATTTTAAAATATAATAGGTGCTATATTTTATTATACATTTTTGATGAAAATAAGATGCTAATTCTAAACCTTTACGAGTTCCCATATCTTTTCTGCTAGCTACATTAACATCAAGTAAACAAGGTAAAATAGCAGGATATAGAATATATCTTGCTACTAAATGATTAATTATTTTATCCTGTACATTTTGACTTACAATTAATCTTTTTTTAGGTTCATAAATAATAAATTTATTATAAGAACCAACTCTATATTGTTTATTTTTTAGTATATTATGAATTCGTGAAATATAAACTGATTTATATTCTTTTAGATTTTCTACACGCCTTTCATTACGTGTATTTCTACAAACTTCATTATAAGCAGAAATAATGTTATTAAAATCATATATAGAGGGATATAAATTACCTTTTCTTTTCATTGATAACTCCTATAAAAAACAATCTAATACTTTCAAATCATATTATTAAATGTAAAATATCACCATTTAACATATTATAAAATAAATCTATATAATAATCAAGCCATCTGCAGTGTTATTTCTCGAAAGTTTTTACAAAAGTATCAACTAAAGATTTAAAAGTTTGCATAGGAAAGTCAAAGAGGTGTTTTACAACTTCAAAAGTTTTATCAATATAATTTCTTAAAGTATTATTTTCTTGTACTAATTTTTTATTTTCATGTTTTAAAACAGTATTTTCTTTTTGCAAATGTTCAATTTTATTTATAGCAGAATAAGACTTACTTAATTGTACTTTTAATTTATTTGTGTGTTCAATCAGTTCTTTATTTTGCTTACGTATTAAATTCATATTTGTAGTTTCAATAGGTTTTATTTTTTCGTTATTTAATTCATATTTGATATTATCATAATTAGTAACTTGTTTTAATGTTTCTATTGGAATATGAACATTATTTTTAGTATTTCCACGTTCTAAGTCAAAACCATGTTCAACCATATATGAATAAAAATTATCTTGCAATTGTCTGTAACTATCTTTACCTTTCCAATATTGGCTACAAGCAATTTTTTCAATTGGGTTACCATTTTTATCTTTTGCATGAACAACTGGAACAAAAACTAGATGTAAATGTGGAGTTGTTTCGTCCAAATGAACTTTGCTAGATAAAATATATTTTTCGCCTAAGCTTTTATAATTAGAGACAAAGTTATGAGCTGTTTGAAAATATCTTTCTGATTCTTTTTCGCCAATATTTTTAAAAAATTCTTTATCTGATGTAATTATAAATTCACACACAACATTGGTTGTTTTTATTATTCTACCTTGTAAATTATTTTCTTGTTGTAATTTTTTAAGTGCGTTTAAATATGTAGTATTGCATTGTTTAATTGAATAATTTTTTAATGAATAATTTTTATTAATCTCTTTATTTGAATAATTAGTATTTTTTCTTTCGTTATGTTTATATAATCCTGCTAAATTATCTCTTTGATAATTAGCATTTCGAATAATAGCATAACTCATTTTTTTATTTTCCTTTTCTTTATAGATAGCCTTCGAAGGCTTACTTAAATAAGAATACCTCCTCTGAAATTTCATTGATAAACTTTTTTAGTTTCTAACATACTAGAACGTCGCAGACGTTCTGTATGGTCAGGGAAAATACTTTTCACTAACGACCCTTTTTAGAAAGATAAATAATAAAATTCTTGCGAATTTTATCAATTATCTTTCTTTGCACGATTAATATTTAATTTATTTCGCTTATGCTACATAAATAAAATATTGTAATCGTGTTATAAAATATTCGCTTTTAAGCTCATATTTTTATAATTGATTTGGCAAGCTAAAGCTAGCAAAATCTTGTAAGTATTTTCCTTGTAATATTTAATTAGTTATAATTTTTAGTAATTTATTTTAATTTTTTTGAACTAAACAATAAACTAAACAAAATGTCGATTGAATATGAAATAAGTGAATGTAGTCAATTCAGCCCAGCCAAGAAATATTTTCGTCGAACTATTTGTAGTAAGCGAAAATAAAGAGATTGAAGAAAAGTTCAAATTGAAAAAT
>CAKPHJ010000012.1 GCA_934157205.1 uncultured Clostridia bacterium | reverse complement strand
ATAAAAGAAATAGAAGGTTTAAGAAAATATACAATAGTTGTAGCAACAGATGAAATTTATGTAGAAGAGATTTAATACATTTTTCTAATTAAAGTTACATTATAATTCTAATATGGCGAATTGCAAAAAATATAAAAAAAGCAATATAAAGTTTTAACAAAATACTTGACAAAATAAAGAAAGTAGTACAGAATAAAAATATAAAATAAGAGAAAAAAGAGGTATAAAAATGCAAACAATAAAAAACGCTGAAACCCTTGCAGGAGTACACACACACACACACACACACACACACACACACACAGGTAATTTAAAAACAGAAAAAATAAAAAACAACCTCAATAAGCCTATAAAAATATAGGTTTATTGAGGTTGTTTTTTCGGCGTTTTTTAAAATCAAAATACCAAGAAAATGGAGGGAAAAATGAAGGTAAAAGTGAAATTTAAGAAAAATGAAGGAATTACATTACTAGCACTTGTAGTTACAATAATTGTACTCTTGATATTATCAACAATAACAATAAATATGTTAACAGGAGAAAATGGAATAATAAAAAATACGGAAAAAGCAAAAGAAGCAACTGAAATAGCAGATGAAAAAGAAATAGTTCAAAGAGCAACAGTAAATGCAATGGGGAAAAACAAATATGGAAATTTGAAACAAGATGAGTTAGAAAAACAGCTAAATGAAGAACAAGAAGGAAAAACAGAAGTGACAGATGTTGGTGATGAATTTGAAATATTATTCAAGGAAAGTAATAGGTATTATACTGTAGACAAAGATGGAAATATAAGTGAAGAACAAATAGCAACAAAAATAGAAAATGCAGGTGATATAACAAAGAATAATCAATATGATGGAAGCGAAGAAAGGCCGTATCAAATTAATTGTATAGAAGATTTAGTAGCATTGTCTAATATGGCACAAGGAAGTGGGGTCATATATCAAAACGGAAAAATTGAGAATCTAATAAATAAGGTAACAACATTTTCTGGAAAATACATTGAACTAACAAGAGATTTAAATTTTAAATCAAATTATTCATATGGAGATAGTACAAGAACTGATTTTGGAGATTTAAATACTGATGGAACAATAGAAACAATAAAAGAAGAGTTAACAAAAACGGATGAAGGATGTATTGGATTTTCGCCTATAGGTGCAGGTAATAGAAATAGTTATTTTAATGGAAATAATAATACAATAAAAAATATTTATATCCATAGACAAAATGGTAATACAGCTTTATTTTTTTATGCAGGAGATATAAAAAACCTAAATCTTACAGGTACAGTAATAAATGATACATGGGAAGCTGGAGGAATTGCCATTTATGCAAATAATATTGAAAACTGCGTTAATTATGCAAATATCACAGGGTATAATTTTGTTAGCGGAATTTGTGCAGACACTTGTAATCAAATAATAGATTGTATTAATTATGGTAATATTATTATAACAGGTGCTGCCTATTCATATGGTTGCGCAAGTGGAATAGGTCGTAGCACGAAAGGGTATGCCAATTGCACAAATTATGGAAATATAAGTGGAAAAGGTTATCTAGGAGGAATAAATGGACAAATTGGCATAAGTGGTCAAATGATAATTGATTCATGCAAAAATTATGGAAAAATAGAATCAGCAGATGATCAGTTTTTAATGGGTCAAGGAGGTATAGTTGGAGAACATGCAGGACGGAGATTTAAAAATTATAAATTCATTTAATTATGCAGAATTGAATAGCAATGAAAAAGCGTCAGGAGGAATAATTGGAGATGTTGGTGGACACGATTGGAATGCTAACATGAGTGTAGAAATTTTTAATAGTGGTAATTTTGGGAAAGTTAATGCTACGCAAGGTGAAAGCGGAGGAATAATAGGTTTTCAAAAAACTACATGTAAAAAAAATTATGTTAGTATAAAAAATACATATAATGTTGGAAATATAACAGGCGAAACGGTAGGAAATATTATAGGCAAAATAGATAATAATAAAGCAACAGAAACAAAAACAGAATTGGAAAATGTTTATTATACTGCAGAACCATCATTAGGCAAAGGAAATTTAACAAGTGGAGAGGCAACATTAAAGAGTCAAAACGAGATAAAAAGCCAGACATTTGTAGATTTATTGAACCAAAATATAGGGGAAAATTCAGACTGGAAAAAATGGAAATTAGGAGAAAAAGGATATCCAGAAATAGAGTAAAAATATCTATATATGTGTAAAAGTTATGAAATAGATCAAAAAAATGTTAAAAAGTAAAAAAATAATGTGAAGAAAATAGCAAAAATAATTGCTATTTTTTTTAATATTAAACCATACTATTTTTTTTAATATTAAACCATACATTGACAAATTCAAAAATATATATTATAATGTTAGCCGTAGTTAACAAATGAGAGGAGCATAACATATGATATCAAAATCACTTGAAGAATATTTAAAAACTATATACATAATTAAGCAACAAAATGGAAATATAAGAGTAACAGATATTGCCAATAAAATGAATTGTACAAAACCAAGTGTTAATAAAGCAATAAATAATTTAAAAAATAATGGCTTATTAAATTACGAAACATATGGAAATATTGAACTTACAAAAGAAGGAGAAGATTTAGCTAAAAAAACTATTGAAGCATATGATATTGTTTATTTATTTTTAAAAGATGTATTAAATATACCAGAAGAACAAGCAAATATAGAAGCAGATAAAATTAAACAAGTAATAACAGACAAAACTATTAATAAGTTAGCAAAATATGTTCACAAAGTTTTAGGTCTTAAGGATTTAAATTGTGATTATGACATTAATAAAGAAAGATGTAGAATTTGTGAAAGAAGAGCTATACATAATAAATAAAATAATATAAGAAAGGAATATATAAAATGGAAAATAATTTATTAGAAATAAAAAATTTACATGTTAATGCTGAAGAAAAAGAAATTTTAAAAGGAATAGATTTAAAAATAAACAAAGGAGAAATTCATGTAATAATGGGACCTAATGGTTCTGGAAAAACAACAACAGCAAATGCAATATTAAATAACCCTATATATACAAAAACATCTGGTAGTGTAATTTTTGAAAATAAAGATATAACAAATATGAAAACAGATGAAATAGCTAGAAATGGTATTTTTATGTCATTTCAATTACCAGAAGAAATTCCTGGTATTTCAGTAACTAACTTTTTAAAATATGCGAAAAATAAAATTACAGGAAAGCCAGTAAAAATATTTGATTTTAAAGATGAACTAAAAAAGAACATGGAAGAATTAAATATGAATCCTAAAAACATGGAAAGAAGTTTAAATGTTGGTTTTTCAGGAGGAGAAAAAAAGAAAAACGAAATTTTACAAATGCTTGTATTAAATCCTAAACTTGCAATTTTAGATGAAACAGATTCTGGGCTAGATGTTGATGCTATAAAAACAGTGTCAAAAGGAATAGAAATGTTCAAAAATAGTGAAAATGCAATATTAATAATTACACATAACACAAAAATATTACACAGCTTAAAAGTTGATTATGTTCATATTTTGGTAGATGGGAAAATTGTAAAAACAGGGGGACAAGAATTAGCTACTGAAATTGAAGAAAATGGATATAGTAAATATAGAAAAAACTAATAATAGATACTTCAAACAGAAAGGAGAGTTCGTATATAATATACGAAAAGTAGTATAAAATATGAAAAAAACAAAATTAGAAGAAGTAAATAGAAATATATATGATATAAAAAACGAAGACAAATATGAATACAAAATAAAAAAAGGATTAACAAAAGAAATAATTGAAGAAATTTCAAAACAAAAGCAAGATCCAGAATGGATGAAAGAATTTAGACTAAAAGCCTTAGAAGTATACAATAAACTAGAACTTCCAACATGGGGACCAGATATTTCTGAATTAAACATGGATGAGATTGCAACTTATGTAAGACCCAAAACAAAAATGAGTGATTCTTGGGATGATGTACCAGAAGATATAAAAAATACATTTGATAAATTACGGAATTCCTGAAGCAGAAAAAAAATCTTTAGCAGGTGTCGGAGCACAATATGACTCAGAAGTTGTTTATCATAGTATGAAAGATGAACTAAAAAAACAAGGAGTTATTTACACAGATATGGAAACAGCGGTTCGCGAATATCCAGATTTGGTTAAAGAATATTTTATGAAATGTGTTCCAATATATGATCACAAATTTGTTGCATTACATGGAGCTGTATGGTCTGGTGGATCTTTTGTATATGTACCTAAAGGCGTAAAAGTAGATATTCCACTTCAATCATATTTTAGATTAAATTCGCCTGAATCTGGTCAATTTGAGCATACTTTAATAATAGTAGATGAAGGTGCTAGTTTGCATTTTATAGAAGGTTGTTCAGCACCTAAATATAATAAAGTAAATTTACATGCAGGTTGTGTTGAATTATATGTAAAAGAAAATGCGTATTTAAGATATTCTACAATTGAAAACTGGTCAAAAAATATGCTTAATTTAAATACTAAAAAAGCTATTGTAGAAAAAAATGGACAAGTTGATTGGGTAACAGGATCATTTGGTTCTAAAATATCAATGTTATATCCAATGAGTATATTAAATGGAGAAGGTGCAAAAACAGAATATACTGGAATTTCATTTGCAGGAAAAGGCCAAAATTTAGATAATGGATTTAAAGTTGTTCATAATGCTAAAAATACATCAAGTGTTGTAAATGCAAAGTCAATATCAAAAAATGGAGGAAAGTGCACATATAGATCATTAGTTAGAATAGGTGAAAATGCTAAAAATTCTAAATCTTCAGTATCTTGTGAATCACTTATGTTAGATGATATATCAATATCAGATACTATACCTGTTAATGATATTAGAACAGATGAGGTTGAATTTTCACATGAGGCGAAAATAGGAAAAATAAGTGATAAAACAATATTTTATTTAATGAGCAGAGGTTTATCAGAAGAAGATGCAAAATCAATGATTGTTAGAGGTTTTGCATATCCTATTTCAAAAGAATTACCAATAGAATATGCTGTTGAAATGAATAATTTAATAAATTTAGAACTTGAAGGTGCAATAGGCTAAATATATGAAGCAAGAAAGGAATGGAATTTAAAATGAAAATAAATGAAACACCACTTAGAACTTCAAGAAATTTTAATATAAATAATGTTAATATTGAAAATGTAGAAATTCCAAATAATATAGGCGAATTTAAAAATATTAGTATATTAAATAAAGAAAATGTAATAGAAATATTTCAAGAAACTAATTGCAAATTAACTTATGGATTGGGAAAAAGACTAGAAAATCAAGTGCAAACAAGTGCAAATAAAAAATTAAAAATAAAAATAGATACGAAAACAGAACAAGAAAATGAAGTTTGTTTTAAATTTGATGAACAAAATAAAAATTTAGTTTCAAACATACAGCTAGTTGTAGAAGAAAACTGTAAAGCTACTATAATTTTTAAATATGAAACACAAGAAGATATTTGTGCGTTTAATAATTCTGTATTAAAAGTATTTGGAAAAGAGAATTCAAAAATAAATATAATAATTGTTAATTTATTAAATGAAAAATCAAATAATTTTATGAGCATAGAAAATTGTTTGGAAAAAAATGCTAAAATTAAATATACAATTATAGATTTTGGAGGAAAAAACAGTATAACAAATTATTATTCGAATTTACTTGGAGATAATTCTGAAAATATTATAAACACTATATATTTAGGAAAAGAAAATCAATTTTTTGACTTAAATTATATTGCAGAATTAAGAGGAAAGAAAACTAATATAGATATTGAAGTTCAAGGAGCTTTAAAAGACAATAGCAAAAAACACTTTAAAGGAACAATAGATTTTAAAAAAGGTTGCAAAAAAGCTACAGGAAATGAAAATGAAGCTTGTATGCTTTTATCAGATAAGGCTAAATCTATTGCACTTCCTATGCTATTGTGCTCAGAAGAGGAAGTTGAAGGTAATCATAGTAGCTCAGCTGGTAAAGTTGGAGAAAAAGAGCTATTTTATATTATGAGTAGAGGTTTTGAACTTAAAGAAGCTATGAAACTTATGGTAAGAGCAAAATTTAATAAAATATTAAATGGTATAAAAAATGAAAGTATAAAAAATTTAATTTTAGAAAAAATAGAAGAAAAACTAGACTAATATCTGTAAAAATATATGGAAAGGGATGATATGAAAATTGGAAAATAAAGAACTAATAAATGATTTTCCATTATTGAAGAATGAGAAAATTGCATATTTAGATAGTGGAGCTACTACACAAAAACCAGTACAGGTTATAGAATCAATAGATAATTTTTATAAAATGTATAATGCAAATCCACACAGAGGAGCATATTCTTTAAGTATTAAAGCTACAGAAGTGTATGAAAATACTAGAGTAAAAATTTCAAAATTTATAAATGCAAAACATCCAGAAGAAATAATATTTTCTAAAAATGCAACTGAAAGTTTAAATCTAATAGCTTATTCTTATGGAATGGAAAAATTAAAAAAAGATGATGAAATTGTAATTTCTATAATGGAACATCATTCTAATTTAGTGCCATGGCAAAAAGTTTCAAGTGTAACTAAAAGCAAATTAAATTATATGTATATAAATAACAATTATGAATTAGATGATGAAGAAATAGAAAAAAAGATTACAGATAAAACAAAAATAGTTGGAATTACACATGTTTCAAATGTTTTAGGAACTATAAATAACATAAAAAAAATAATAAAATATGCACATAAAAAAGGTGCTATAGTTATTGTAGATGCTTCACAAAGCATTCCTCATATGAAAATAGATGTACAAGACTTAGATTGTGACTTTCTTGTATTTTCTGGTCATAAAATGTTAGCACCTCTTGGAATTGGTGTATTATATGGCAAAAGAGAAATATTAAACAACATGAATCCTTTTATTATGGGTGGAGACATGATAGAATATGTACATGAACAAGAAACAACATTTGCACCACTTCCAAATAAATTTGAAGCGGGAACACAAAATGTAGAAGGTGTAATAGGTTTAGGTGCAGCAATAGATTATATACAAAATATTGGATATGAAAAAATACAAGAAATAGAAAAAGAACTAACAAATTATGCTAGAAAAGAATTATCAAAATTAAGCTTTTTAGACTTGTATTTAACTAAAAATGAAGAAAATCATTCATCTGTAATTTCATTTAATATAAAAGGTGTTCACCCACATGATGTTGCAAGTATTTTAGACTCGGAAAATGTTTGCATACGTTCACGGAAACCATTGTGCACAACCACTTATGAGATTTTTAAACATCGATTCTACATGTAGAGCAAGTTTATATTTTTACAACACTAAAGAAGATATAGACAAACTTGTATTAGCTTTAAATAAAGCATATAATATGTTTAAAAATTATATAAAAAATTCATAAGTAAAATAAAAATTTAAAATATGTAAAGGTGAAAAGATAATGGAAGAATTAGATAACATATACAATGAATTAATAATGGAACATAGTATGAATTCATATAACAAAAAGAAATTAGAAAATGCAGACTATTGTCAAATTGGTCATAATCCTAATTGCGGTGATGAAATTACTTTACAAATAAAACTTAAAGGTGATATAATAGAAGACATGGCATTTTTAGGACATGGTTGTGCTATATCACAAGCTTCAACTTCAATTATGATAGATACATTAAAGGGAAAAAAAATAGAAGAAGCAAAAGAAATAATAAAAACATTTATTGAAATGATAAAAAGAGAAACAAAAAATGAAGAAGAATTAAAAAAATTAGAAGATGCAATTGCTTTTAAAAATGTATCTAATATGCCAGCAAGAGTTAAATGTGCTTTATTAGCATGGCATACATTAGAAGAAATACTAAATAATCCTACTCTTGGGAAGGAATGAAAAAATGGAAAATAAAAAAGTATTATTAGGAATGAGCGGGGGCGTAGATAGTTCTGTATCAGCACTACTGCTAAAAAATAGTGGGTATGAAGTAATAGGAACTACTCTTGAATTATTTGCAGGAAGTAGTTGTTGCAATATAAATACATATATAGATGCAAAAAATGTATGTAATTCAATAGGAATTCCACATTTTACATATAATTGTAAAGAACAATTTAAGAACTATGTAATTGACGATTTTATAAATTGCTATGCAAATTGTAAAACTCCAAATCCATGTATTGAATGCAATAAATACATGAAATTCGGAATTATGTGGGAAAAGGCAAAAGAAATGGGCTGTAATTATATAGCTACAGGTCATTATGCAAAAACAGAGTATAGCGAAAAATATGAAAAATGGGTATTAAAAAAATCTAATGCTGGAAAAAAAGATCAAAGTTATGTTTTATGGAATATGCCAAAAGAATTAATAGAACATGTATTATTTCCATTATCTGATTATGCAGATAAACAACAAATAAGAGAAATAGCAAAAAAAAATAATTTAAAAGTTGCAAATAAACCAGATAGCGAGGATATATGTTTTGTACCAGATGGAAATTATAAAAAATTTCTTGAAAATAACTCTAATATAAAACCAAAAAACGGAAATATAGTAGATTCAAATGGGAATATTTTAGGTAAGCATAAAGGACTTTATAATTACACTATTGGTCAAAGAAAAGGACTTGGAATATCTTATAAAGTGCCATTATTTGTATTAGGATTTAACAAACAAAAAAATGAGGTTATAGTTGGAGAAGAAAAGGAGCTTTATAAAAAAGAGATTTTAGTAACAGATATAAATTTATTGCTATATGACAAAATAGAAAATGAAACAGAAGTAGAGGTAAAAACAAGATATTCTTCTAAATGTGCAAAAGCAAAAATAATACAGCAAGAAGATAAAATAAAAGTTACATTTGAAGAACCACAAAGAGCTATAACTCCAGGTCAATCAGCTGTATTTTATGTAGATGATATAGTATTAGGCGGAGGAAAAATTATATAAAATAAATAAAAATTTAAAAATATTAATTAGAAGTAATAAAAAAGAAAGGAAAATATAAAAATGAGAAAATTATTTACATCGGAAAGTGTAACAGAAGGGCATCCAGACAAATTATGTGATTATATATCTGATAGCATTTTAGATAGTTATTTAAGCAAAGATCCATATGCTAGAGTAGCATGTGAAACTGTAGCTGGAAAAGGTGAAATATTTATAACAGGAGAAATTACTTCTACAGAAAAAAATATTGATGTAGAAGATGTTGTAAGACAAGCTATAAAAGAAATAGGATATGACAATAGCAAACTAGATATGGATTATAGAACATGTAATATAAGAGTAAATCTTTCACAACAATCACCAGATATAGCATTAGGAGTAGATAACTCATTAGAAACAAAAAAAGGTGAAAACATAGAATCAGAAGGAGCTGGAGATCAAGGAATTATGTTTGGGTTTGCATGTGATGAAACAAAAGAATTAATGCCACTTCCAATTTCACTTGCACACAAACTAGCAAAAAGACTAACAGAAGTTAGAAAGAAAAATATAATAGATTATATAAGACCAGATGGAAAAGTACAAGTTACTGTTGAATATGAAGATAACAAACCAATTAGAATAGATACAATACTTATTTCTACACAACATAAAGCAGATGCAAACTTAGATAAATTAAAAAAAGATATACATGAAAAAGTAATAGAATATGTAGTACCATCAGAATTATTAGATGAAAATACAAAATATATTATAAATCCAACAGGTAGATTTGTAATTGGTGGACCTTTAGGAGATAGCGGATTAACAGGAAGAAAAATAATAGTAGATACATATGGCGGATATGCAAGACATGGTGGTGGTGCATTTTCTGGAAAAGATGCAACAAAAGTAGATAGATCTGCAACTTATATGGCAAGATTTATTGCAAAAAATATTGTAGCTAATGGATATGCTAAAAAATGTGAAATACAATTTTCATATGCTATAGGTGTTGCAAAACCAGTGTCTGTTTATGTAGATACATTTGGAACAAATACAATACCAGAAGAAGAAATATCTAAAAAAATATGTGAACAATTTGATTTAACACCACGTGGAATTATTAATTATTTAGATTTACGAAAACCAATTTATAGAAAAACAACAAATTATGGACATTTTGGTAAAGAAGATTTAACTTGGGAAAAAATTGTAAAAATAAAATAAAGATTTTTGAATGGTTATTTAGAAAATTCAAATTAGATGGAACAAAAATGCGGACTTTTAAGTATTTTAATAAGTGCTAATGTTATTAATGTCCGCTTTTGTTCCAATGTTTGTAATATAATGAAATAATATTAAATTTTATAATGTTTTTGTAATAGCTTCCCGATTTTTTGTAGAAAGTTTATTACTTATAATTGCAAGGTTTATTAGTGAATGTAAATTATAATATAGTTTTGTTTTTTCATTTCTTATTATTTCATCAATAATGTATTTTGGTAGTTTAAAGTTAAACTGAGATTGTATTAATTTAGATTTTTTGTTCCATAGGTTTAGTTGTTTTTGTATATTTTGTATTTCTTCTTTTTGCTGTTTTTGCGTTTCAAACATAAAATCACCTTCAATTTAAATGTATAATAAATGCATTTTATCAAAGTACGACATTGATTGTCAATATTAAACTAGATAATTTCTATTAATTACCAAAAAGTGTATTATTGTTTACAGCTTATTATATATCAAAATAAGGATTAAGATAAACTAAAATAAAAAAACATTGAGATATAATTTTAAAAATTCAATGACGAATGTGAATGAAAAAATTTTAGAAATTCTTATGAAATTTTCTGGAAAGAGTTCGCGAATAGCGGAAGGGTGCCAGAAAATAAGTTAGAATTTCTTAAATTCTGTAATAAGCCGAGGAGTTGATATTTTTAAAATTATATTTTAATGTTTTTATTAGTAAATTATAAAAATCCTTATTTTGATATATAATAAGCTGTAAATTGTAACATTCACAAAAAATTCACTTAAAATTAATTGACAAATTCAAAAATGTTTTATATGATTAATTATCACAATTATGCTAGGAGGAAATAAAAATGTTTAAAGTATTAAGTAATTTAAGAAAATCGATAATTTCTGTTATTGCTATTATCATTTTACTATGTATACAAGCAACAGTTGATTTAGCATTACCAGATTACACATCAAAAATTGTAAATACTCGGAATACAATCAGGAGGAATTGAAAATGCTATACCAAAAATAATTTCTAAAACTGATATGGAATCAATTTTAGTTTTTGCAGATCAAGAAGATATTTTAGATAATTATACTGAAATTGAATTTAGTAAAAACAATGAAACAGAATTATCAAAAGAACAAAAAAATATTTTAAAAAAATATTATGGAAATGATTATGAAGATAAAATAGAAAATAAATCTTTATATATATTAAATAATATAGACAAAGAAAAAGAAGAAAGTTTAGAAAAGGTATTTGTAAATCCATTAATGGATTTTTCTGTTATAACAAGTCAAGAAACAGCTACACAAATAAAATCAAAAATAACAGAAAATATGCCTGAAGCACAAAAACAATATATTCAAAATATGGATTTAATAACATTAATAAAACAAATGCCAGATGAACAAAAACAGCAAATTATAAAAGAATTTACACAAAAAATAGATGAAATGACAGATTCTATAAAAGAACAAGCAGCTATTACCACTGTGAAACAAATATATAAAAATATAGAAATAGATACAGACAAAATTCAAAACAATTATATTTTACTTTCTGGAATGCAAATGTTAGGAGTTGCATTAATTAGTATGATATCAGCAGTTTTAATAATGCTTTTATCATCTAGAGTTGCAGCTAAGCTAGGAAAAACATTAAGAGATAAAGTATTTAAAAAAGTTATTAATTTTTCTAACGCAGAATTTGTTCAATTTTCAACAGCTTCACTAATAACAAGAAGTACAAATGATATACAACAAATTCAACAATTAATTACAATTTTATTTAGAGTTGTTGTTTATGCACCAATTATAGGAATAGGTGGTTTTATTAAGGTATTAACAACTAGTAATAATAAAATGAGTTGGGTTATAGGTGTAGCAATATTAGCTATTTTCTTTATTGTAGCTGTATTGTTTGCAATAGTAATGCCTAAGTTTAAAAAATTGCAAGATTTAGTTGATAAATTAAATCAAGTTTCAAGAGAAATTTTAACAGGGTTACCAGTAATAAGAGCCTTTAATAAAGAAAAAAATGAAGAACACAGATTTGATCTTGCAAATATGGATTTAACAAAAACAAATATTTTTGTAAATAGAGCAATGTCTATGATGATGCCTTTAATGATGTTTGTTATGAATTCTATAATGATTTTAATTGTTTGGGTAGGAGGACACAATGTAGATGAAGGTATAATGCAAGTTGGAGATATGATGGCATTTATTCAATATACTATGCAAATTGTAATGTCATTCTTAATGATTTCAATGATATCTATTATGCTACCAAGAGCTGCAGTTTCAGCAAGACGTATAAATGAAGTATTAGAAACAGAAGAAAGTATAAAAGACAAAGAACAAATCAAAAAATTTGATACTAATAAAAAAGGATTAGTCGAATTTAAAAATGTAAGCTTCAGATATCCAGATGCAGATACAGAAATTTTATCAGATATAAATTTTACTGCAAAACCAGGAGAAACAACAGCAATAATTGGAAGTACTGGAAGTGGAAAATCTACAGTTGTTAATTTATTACCTAGATTTTATGATGTAACAGAAGGAGAACTTTTAATAGATGGTGTAAACGTAAAAGACGTTTCTCAAAAAGATTTGAGAAATATTATAGGTTTTGTACCTCAAAAAGGTGTATTATTTTCTGGAACTATAGAATCAAATATAAAATATTCTGATAAAAATATGAGTGATGAAAACATGAAAGAAGCAGCTGAAATTGCACAAGCAGAAGATTTTATAAACGAAAAATCAGATAAATATAAAGAAAAAATTACTCAAGGTGGTAGCAATGTTTCTGGAGGACAAAAACAACGTATATCTATTGCAAGAGCAATTGCAAAAAATCCAGAAATATATGTTTTTGATGATAGCTTTTCAGCATTAGATTTTAAAACAGATAGTAAATTAAGAGAAGCCCTTGCAGAAAAAACAAAAGATAAAACAGTAATAATAGTAGCTCAAAGAATAAGTACTATAATGGAAGCAGAGAAAATTGTGGTACTAGAAGAGGGAAAAGTTGTAGGAATTGGAACACATAAAGAATTAATGAAAAACAATGAAACATACAGACAAATTGCATTATCTCAATTATCTGAAAAAGAACTTGGAGAGGAAGGAGGAATTTAATATGCCAGGAGGAGGACCAATGGGAGGACCTATGAAACGTGGAGAATCTCCACAAAAAGCAAAAAATTTCAAAAAAACAACAAAGCAATTAATAAATGGATATTTATCTAAATATAAAATTGCATTAATAATAGTCTTTATTTTTGCAATAGGAAGTACAATATTTACAATTGTAGGGCCTAAAATATTAGGTAATGCAACAACTGAAATATTTAAGGGACTAATTAGCAAGCTTTCAGGTGGAGATGGTATTAATTTTCAAAAAATTGCACAAATTTCTATAACATTATTAATATTATATTTAACAAGTGCTGCATTTTCATTTATACAAGGCTTTACTATGACTGGAGTTTCACAAAAAATAACTTACAAATTAAGAAATGATATTGCAATAAAAATAAACAAATTACCTATGAAATTTTTTGACAAAAAAACAAATGGAGAAGTATTGTCAATAATAACAAATGATATAGACACTTTAAGTATGAACTTAAATCAAAGTATTACTCAAATAATTACAGCTATATGTACAATAATAGGTATTTTAGTTATGATGTTTTCTATAAATTGGCAGATGACATTAATTTCCTTAGTAATTCTTCCAGTAGCAGGATTTATAGTTAAAATAATTGTTGGAAAATCACAAAAATATTTTCAAAAACAACAAGAATATTTAGGACATGTAAATGGCCAAGTTGAAGAAGTTTATGGAGGTTTAAATATTGTAAAAGCATTTAATGGAGAAGAAAAAGTAACACAAAAATTTGAAAATGCAAATAATGAACTATATAAATCTGGATGGAGATCACAATTTTTATCTGGTTTAATGCATCCAATTATGAATTTTATTTCTAACATTGGTTATGTTGGAGTAGCAGTTGTTGGAGGATATTTAGCCGTAAATGGAACAATAACAGTTGGTAATATTCAAAGTTTTATACAATATAACAAACAATTTACACAACCAATAAATCAAATTGCTCAAATATCTGCAATGCTACAATCAATGGTTGCAGCAGCTGAAAGAATATTTGAATTTCTTGAAGAACCAGAAGAAGTATCTACAGAAAAAGGAAATATAGATATAGACAAATTAAAGGGAAATGTTACATTTGATTCTGTAAAATTTGGTTATGATGAAAATAATATTGTAATTCATAATTTCAATAGCAAAGTACATGAAGGACAAAAAATAGCAATAGTTGGACCTACTGGAGCAGGAAAAACAACAATGGTAAAACTATTAATGAGATTTTATGATGTAACAGAAGGAAAAATATTAATTGACGGACATAATATACAAGACTTTAATAGAGGAGAACTTAGAAAAATGTTCGGAATGGTATTACAAGATACATGGCTATTTGGAGGAACTGTTAAAGAAAATATAAAATATGGTAGGGAAGATGCTACAGACGATGAAGTTATAGAAGCAGCTAAAGCAGCACATGTACATCATTTTATAAAAACATTGCCAAATGGATATAATTCAATAATAAATGAAGAGTCTAGTAATATTTCTGCGGGACAAAAACAATTATTAACAATTGCAAGAGTAATACTTGCAAATCCAAAAATTCTTATATTAGACGAAGCAACAAGTTCAATAGACACAAGAACAGAAATTCAAATACAGTCTGCAATGGATAATTTAATGAAAGGAAGAACAAGTTTTATTATTGCACATAGACTATCTACAATAAAAAATGCAGATTTAATTTTAGTTATGAATCATGGTGATATTATAGAACAAGGAAAACATGAAGAACTTTTAGAAAAAGGTGGATTTTATGCAGAACTTTATAATTCACAATTTGAAGATTAAAAATTGTAGAAGGGAATAAAACTATTATGTCAAAAGTAGAATGGACTAAAGAGCAAAAAGATGCCATATATGAAAAAGATTCAAATATATTAGTTGCTGCAGCGGCTCGGAAGTGGAAAAACAGCTGTACTTGTTGAAAGAATAATAAATAAAGTTATAACAGAAAAAATAGATATTGACAAATTATTAGTAGTAACTTTTACAAATGCTTCTGCAGGAGAAATGAGAGAAAGAATATTGTCAGCTATATATAAAAAGCTTGATGAAATACCAGAAAATGAACATTTGCAAAGACAAATTACACTATTAAATAAAGCAAGTATATGTACAATAGACTCATTTTGTTTAGATGTAGTTCGAAATAATTTTTTTGAACTACATAACATATCTCCTAATTTTAGAATTGGTGATTCAACCGAAATTGAATTATTAAAACAAGAAGTAATAGAAGATATTTTTGAACAAAAATATGAAAAAAATGATAAAGATTTTACTGAACTTATAAATATTTATACTAGTTATAGAGATGATTCTCCACTTAAAAATTTAATAATTAAAATTTATTCGTACATACAGAGTAATCCATTTCCAGAAAAATGGTTAAAAGAAAAAATAGAAATGTTTAATTTACAAAATAAATTAGATAATGATTTTAGCACAACACCATGGGGAAAGATATTATTAAAAGAAGTGGAAGAAGAACTTATTGATGACATTGAAGCGTTAAAAATGATAGAAAAAGAATTATCATATGATGAAACTTTAGAAAAATTTCAAAAAACAATTGAAAGTGATATAGAACAATTAAAAACATTAAAATTTAATTTAACAAATTGGAATGAATCATACAAAATAGCTAACAATATAAATTTTAATACATGGCCTAGACAAAAAATAGAATCAGACTTAAAAGAATATGCAAAGGCTAATAGAGATGCAATAAAAAAGAAATTAAATAAAATAATAAATAAAATATTTATATATGATTCTGCAGAAGCAAATTTAGATATATATACTATGTATAAAATACTTGTTAAATTAGAAAATTTAATTTTGGAATTTGGAAAAGAGTTCTCAAAAAGAAAACAAGAAAAAAATATAGTAGATTTTAATGATATTGAACATTATGCTTTAAATATACTTTTAAAAGTAAATGAAAATGGAGAAATTATAAAAACAGAAATAGCAAAAAAATATCAAGAAAAATATAGTGAAATATCTATAGATGAATATCAAGATAGTAATTTAGTACAAGAATACATATTAACTGCAGTTTCTAAAGGTAATAATGTATTTATGGTTGGTGATGTAAAACAAAGTATATATAAATTTAGACAAGCTATGCCTGAACTATTTTTGAGCAAATATAATAAATATTCAAAAATAGAAGAAAGAACTGAAAAAGAGGATTTAAAAATACAATTATTTAAAAACTTTAGAAGTAAAGAAAATATTTTACAGTTTACTAATATTATATTTGAAAATATAATGAGTTATGATTTAGGAGATATAGACTACAACAAAGAAGAATATTTAAATTTAGGAGCAAATTACAAAGAGGTAGAAACAGAGCAAAATAATAGAACTGAAATTGACATTATAAATTTGAAAGAAGAACTAGAAGAAGATAAAATAGAAAATACAGAAGAAAACATAGAAGAAAATGAAGAAACAGAAAGAATAGAGGACATTGAGCTTGAAGCAAAATATGTAGCAAATAAAATAAAAAAAATGATAGATAATAAATTTCAAGTTTGGGATAAAAAAGAAAATAATTATAGAAATATAAAATACAAAGATATTGTTATATTACTTAGAGCTACATCTGTTCTAGCACCAGTATATGAACAAGAAATACTAAATTTGGACATGCCTGTTTTTTCAGATAGTTCGCAACAATACTTAGATTCTATTGAAATACAAACAATAATGAGTTTGCTAAAAATAATAGATAATCCTATACAAGATATTCCGTTGGTAACAGTATTAAGGTCAAATATAGGTGGATTTACTGATAATGATCTAATACAAATTAGACTAGCAGATAAAAATGACAATTTTTATGAATGCATGCAAAAAGCTAAAATCAATGTAGAAAAAAAATTAAGTGAAAAAATAGATGTATTTTTAGAAAAATTAGATAGTTGGAGAAAACAACAAGAATACCTATCTTTAGATGAACTTATATGGAAAATTTATTCAGACACAGGATATTACAATTATGTACGGACTAATGCCAAATGGTGAATTAAGACAAGCTAATTTAAAAATATTATTTGAACGTGCTAAGCAATATGAAACTGCAAGTTTTAAAGGATTATATAATTTTATACAATTTATAGAAAAATTAAAACTAAGTAGTGGTGATTTAGGTTCAGCAAAAATTATAGGTGAAAATGATAATGTAATAAGAATTATGAGTATTCACAAGAGTAAAGGTCTAGAATTTCCGGTGGTATTTTTATCTAGTACAGGTAAACAATTTAATTTAATGGATTTGAATCAAGATATATTATTACATCAAGATTTAGGAATAGGTGTAAAATATATAGACTATGAAAAACAAATTGAATATGATACATTAACAAAATATGCAGTAAAAAATAAAATTTTTGTAGAAACATTATCAGAAGAAATGAGAATTTTATATGTTGCATTAACAAGGGCAAAAGAAAAACTGATAATTACAGGAATAAAAAAAGATTATGAAAAAGAATATGAAAAAATGCAACAACAAATTGAAATTTATAAAAAAAATAATGGGAAAATAAATCATATTTTATTAAAAAAATATAAAAAATATCTAGATTGGATTTTATTGGTTTATTTATACGAAAAAAACACTTTAAATAATTTAGTAAATTTAAATATAATAACAAAAAAAATGGCAATAAAAAATTTTAAACAAATAAAAAAGAAAGATATTAATATATTAGATTTATTAGAAAACAATATTAGTAATGAAGAAGAAATAAACAAAATAAATGAAATAAATAACTTTAAGTATAAAGATATTATAGCAACAAAAATTCCAACAAAGACATCAGTTACAAAAATAAAAGAAATACATAATAACCAAATGGAAGAATCAGAAGAAATTGATTTATTTGAGTTGAAAACAAAAAAAAATACATTAAAACAAGCAACTTTTAGTATTCCAAATTTTATGAAAGACCAACAAGAAAAAGAAAAGATTACAGCTACACAAAAAGGGACTCTTATACATTTATGTTTACAAAAACTAAACGAAAATTATGAGTATAGCAACAAAGATATAAAATATCTTATTCAAGACTTACAAAACAAAAAAATTATAACAGAAACAGAAGCAAAGTCCATAAATATAAACTATATTATGCAATTTATGAATTCATTAATATGGAATGAAATGAAAAATGCAAAAGAAGTATACAAGGAAAAACCATTTTATATAAATATTAATGCAAAAGATATTTATAATGTAGAAACATCTGAAAAAATATTAGTTCAAGGTATTATAGATTTGTATTATATTACACATGATAATAAACTGGTGCTTGTAGATTATAAAACAGATTATATAAAAAACGAAAATGAGTTAATAAATAAATATAAAGAGCAACTAGAGTTATATCAAGAGGCATTAGAAGCGGCTTTACACAAAAAAGTAGACAAAAAATATATTTATTCTACATACTTAGGAAAAGCTGTTATTTTATAATATACTAGAAAGTTTGTTGAATTTACTAAAAAAATCTGGTATAATCAATTATATGAATTGGTTAAAAGGAGAAAGTTATGAGCAAACTAAAAAAATATTTTAAATACACACTATGGATTATAGGTTTTTTTATATTATCTGAATTTTTAATAAATGTTGGTTTAAATTCAAATTATAATGATATGAAAAGAAGAGACAATATAGAGCAAATTTCTATATATCAAGCAGATTCCACAGCAATAAATGGAAGAATAAGAGGAATAATAAAAAATTCAGAATCTAATAATCTAAGCAGCAAATATATAAAAATAGAATTTTACTCAAAAAGAAATGTTTATTTAGGAAAAAAATATATAGAAATTGGAAATTTACAAACCAATGAAACAAAACCATTTGAATTATTTTTTAAATTGCAAAATGCAAGTGAATATAACATATCAATTGTAGATCAAAAAGAAGAGGGCGAACTTGAAATTGAAATATTACCTAAAGATATGACAAAACAAGAAATAATTGCTGCAACAGTTATTACTTGGTTAATGTTTTGGTAAAAAAAGCATGTAGTTAACTACATGCTTTTTTTCGGTAATACATTAAATGTAATATTATTTGTGTATATAACCATTCCAGGTTTAGCTCCATTAGGCTTTTTAACATATTTTACTTCACACATATCTACTGGAACATTTGAAGAATATCGTGCTTTACTATAATAAGCTACAATTTGAGCACATTGTATTAAAAGTTCATTGTTAGGTTTTTCATTAGGTTTAATTTGCAATATTGCGTGGCTACCGTGTATATCTTTTGTATGAAACCATAAATCAGTCTTTTTTGCATATTTTAAAGTTAAATAATCATTTTCTTTATTATTTCTTCCTACTAATAATGTATAATTTTCTATAGTAAATTTTAACGGATTAAATGAAACTAATTTGTTTTTAGTTAAATTAGATTTTTTTATTTTTGTATTTTTATTTTTTTTGTATTTATCTATTTTTTCTCTGAAAATTACATTTTCTGAAATTTCCTCAAATATTTCTGCAATTTCTTGTATTGTTGTTGAATTTTCTAATTCATATATGATGCTTTCAATATAATTCAATTCTTCAATAGTTTCACGTTTTTGAATATTTACAATTTCCAAAGTATTTTTTAATTTGTTATATTTTTTAAAATAAAGTTTTGCATTATCAGAAATAGAATATTGAGGGTTTAAAGGTATATTAATAATATTGTTGTTATCATAATAATTTTCTATAGATATAGACTGTGTATTTTTATTATTTTTTAGTTTATATAGATTAGATGTAATTAGTTCTCCATATAATTTATATGTGTTCATATTATTACATTCAGTTAGTTTTTGATTAATATTTAAAAGTCTTTTTTTGTGTTTTTTCAATAAGTCAAGTAACATTTTTAAAATGCTATTTCTATAATTTTTAAAGTTTATAGAAGTTTCTTTTTCATAATAAAAATCATCAATAAAGAAATTTAGTTCAAGATTATTATAAGAAGACGAATTTTCTATAATATAGTCATTTTTTTCATTTACACATATTTTTTTAAATTTAAGTTTTAATGTATCGGTATTAGAAATTATATTATTAATGTATAAATAAAGTGTTGTTAATGTTGCTTTATTTATTGTGCTTAGATTAAGAGACTTAAAACTTTCTTCTATAAAACTAGTACTAAAACCATTAAATGTGTTACTAATATTTGTAGATACATTTTTAATATTTGTATCTTCTGGTAAACTTTTTATAAAAGCTTCTGCAGAAGAACATTCTAAAAAATTTAATTTAGTAGTAGTTGGAAATATATATTTTTGATGAGGATATATATTTCTGGATAAATGTTCGCTATTATTGTTTTCATCGTGACTTATATGTCTTAAACTATCTATTATAATGTTATTTTCATCTGTTAAAATAACATTACAATGTTTGCCCATAAGCTCAACAATTAGTTTTTTTGATATTAAATCATAGGCGTCATCTAGCCCTTCAAATTCAATAATTGCAACTCTTTCTAAATTGGTTGTTATAATATTTTTTATATGCAAACCTAATAAATGTTTACGTAACACCATACAGAAATTAGGTGCAGTTTTTGGATTTTCTTTTTGATGTGTTGTTAAACTTATTCTGTAATATTGGGGGTCAATGCAAATGTTTAAAGCATAATTTGAGTTATTGTGGTAAAAACCAATTATAATATTGTTTTTACTAGTTTGAAATATTTTATCAATTCTAGCAAAACGAAATTGTTGTAGTTCAGAACATATTGCTTTTGTAACTATACCATCAAATGCCATAATCTTTTCCTTTCTTATAAATATATTTTTTTACAATTTCCAGTTTATTAATTATCAAAGTAATTGTTGAATATAAACTAATATAAAAAACATTAAAATATAAGTTTTTACATTCAATTCCTCGGCTTATTACAAAATTTAAGAAATTCTAATTTATTTTCTGGCACCCTTCCGCTATTCGCGAACTCTTTCCAGAAAATCACATAAGAATTTCTAAAATTTTTCCATTCACATTCGTCATTTCATTTAAAACTTATATTTTAATGTTTTTATTAATATATATTTAAACAACAATTACTTTGATAATTAATAAGCTGGAATTTGTAATAGATGTTAATATTTTAACACAAAATTATTATAAAATCTATTGAATTAATAAATAAAAATATATATAATGTTACAAACAGTAATAAAACAATATAAATTTACAAAATTAATTTATAACTAAATAAAAATAGGAGGAAATATTTTAATGGATTTAGAAACTATAGATAAATTAAATAAATTAGTAAATAGTATACCAATAACAAATGAAAATAAATTATTTGTTGAAGATTTAAAAGAAGATATAAAAAATAATAAATATGAGGAAGTTTTAGATAAAATAAGAAATACAAATAAAAGAAAAAAATATGAAAGTATTGAAACAAAAGAAGACTTTGAAGAAGAAAGCGAAACATATGATGATAATGAAAATAGTGAAATAAAAAATAGTACAAAAATTTATCCAAAAGAATTAAGTGCACCTAAATTAGAACAAATTTATATGGGACTTATGCTTGAAGATCCAAAATTAATTGTAAAATATTATTTTTTGCATGATGAATGTTATTTTGAAAGTAGCGAAATTTTAAATATTTATAAAAGTATTCTTTTTACAGAAGGAGGAAATTATACACCTGAAATTGCAAAAGAAGGTTTTAATTTTTCAAGAGATTCAGAAAAGGTTTATAACTTAAAAGTTAGTTTGAAACACAAAGTTATGAATAAATCATATAACATGGAAAAAATTTATATAGAATTAAAAAAAATATTTGTATTAAGAAAAAGCTATGTTACAACACCAATAAAACATATTCAAGATGCTGTTGTTGAAATAAGTAAATATAAATTATATGATATGATGTCAGTTGAAGAAGTCGAAAATGCGATTATACAAGTTAATGATACTGAAAAATTTAAAAGAGCAATATTAAATAAAGGGTTAACACAATTTTTAGAAATAGGAAATAATAATTTAACAAATGGATTACCACTACCTTTTCCTATTTTAACACAAGTTTTTAAAGGAATAAGAAAAGGAGAAACGATGGCTTTTGCAATGCCTTCAAACTCTGGTAAAAGTAGATTTACTATTGACTTAGCTGCACATATTTCAATGGTATATAAGAAAAAAGTATTAGTAATTTCAAATGAAATGTCAGAAGAAAAAATGAGACTTTGCTTAATAACAACAATATTGAATAATAAAGAAATTCAAAAAATTCATGGACAAGATATAAAAGTAACAGAAGGAGAGTTATTAGAATTTAAATTTAGACCAGATGAAAATCAAAATGTAAAAGTAGACGAAAATGGCTATGTTTTGAAAGAGAATGAAGAAAGTCAAGAACAATTTTCAAAAAGACTGATTAATATTTCATCAGAATTCAGAAAAATAATAAATGTTACTGAATGGATAAATAGAGAAATAAATAATTCAATATATTTTATAAATATAACAGATCATACAAATGATGAACTAAAAAAAGTTATAATGAATTATTATTATAAAGAAAAAATAGAATATGTATTTTATGATACATTAAAAACAGATACAGCAAATATAGGAATAGGAGAAGAATTGAAAAAAACAGCTACAATACTTTCAAATTTAGCACAAAATTTTGGAATATATATTTGTGAAACTTTGCAATTATCAGAAACATCAACATTGCCAGTGAATTTAAATGTAAATGATTTAGCGGTTAGTAGAACAGTAAAAGAAGTATTAGATACATTATGTTTAATAAAGCAAATTAATAGAGATACATTGCAAAACTATGAATATTCATTAAAAGAAGTAGACAAAACTTTCTATGATTTGGAAAAATATGAAGATCCAGATGTTAGATATTATGCTTGTGTTGTAGATAAAAATAGAGCAGGAGCTAAACCTACATTATTGTTTAGACTTAATTTGGCATATAATGTTTGGGAGGAACTTGGATATTTAAGGCTAAAACAATCTAATTTGCAAAATGATAATTTTTAATTATATAAATATTCACTAAAAACAAACTCAAATCATAATATATATAAAATTATGGAAGGAGTTTGTTTTTTTATGGACTATGAATTAATGATGAATGGAAATGTAAAAATAGGGCAGAAAGCACCTGAATTTAGTGCTAATACAACATTTGGAAAAATGGAACTTAACCAATATAAAGGGAAATGGCTAGTGTTTTTCTCACACCCAGGTGACTTTACCCCAGTATGCACAACAGAAATGATTGCATTTACAAGGGCACATACATATTTTAAAGAAATCAATTGCGAATTATTGGGTTTAAGTGTAGATAGTAACAGTTCACATTTAGCATGGATGTATGATATATATTGTAGAACAGGAATAAGAATATCTTTTCCAATAGTAGAGGATAGAAATGGTGAAATAGCCAGAAAATATGGGATGATATCTAATGATATAAGTAATACACAAACAGTAAGAAATGTATTTATTATTGATGAAAGTGGAACAATCAGAACAATATTAATTTATCCAATGAATGTTGGAAGATTTATACCAGAAATATTAAGAATAGTAAAAGCTTTACAAATGGCAGATTGTTCAAATTCATCTACAGCAGCTAACTGGATTCCTAATCAACCTGTTATTATTCCAATACCAAAAACTTTTGATGAACTTATTGAAAGAAATAATGAAATTCGACAAAATGAAAATGGAATAAGTTGGTATTTAAGTTTTAAAGAACCAAAATGTATAGAAAAAGACTGAATATTTTTAAACAATTTAGGAACAATATAATTAAACAGTTTTTGTCTATAAAGTAGAATTGTTTAATCATATTATAGGAGGAAACATAAGATGGAAAGTAATCAAAAAATAAACTGTAGAGTTACTAGTTGTAGATTTCACAATAATGAAACAGAAAGATGCACATTACAAGCTATAACAGTTGAGCCCATTTCAGATGTGAAAACTATGAAACCAGATGAATCTATGTGTTCAAGCTATAAATATGAACATTAATGTAAAAACGTGGGTATATTTTATCCACGTTTTTATTATATATTAATATTTACTTGACATCTAATAAAAATAGAAATAAAATAGAACCATAAAAAACATACAAAAGCAAGGGAGGAAAAAATATGTTAGTAACAACTAAAGAAATGTTTGAAAAATCAATGAAAGAAGGTTTTGCAATAGGAGCATTTAATGTTAACAATATGGAAATAATACAAGGAATAGTAGATGCAGCGGCAGAAAGTAAATCACCTGTTATATTACAAACATCATCTAGTGCAATAAAATATGCTAGAATAGGTTATTTAATGAAAATGGTAGAAGCAGCTACAATAGAACACCCAGAGGTTCCAATAGTTATTCACTTAGATCATGGACCAGACTTTGAAACAGCTAAAATGTGTATAGATAATGGTTTTACATCTGTTATGATTGATGGTTCAAAATATGACTTTGAAGAAAATGTAGCTTTAACAAAAAAAGTAGTAGATTATGCACATAGTAAAGGTGTAGTTGTAGAAGCTGAACTTGGAAAACTTGCAGGTATAGAAGATGATGTAAATGTAGCTGATTCAGATGCAATGTATACAGATCCAGCACAAGCAGAAGAATTTGTAAGAAGAACAGGCTGTGATTCATTAGCTATAGCAATAGGTACAAGCCATGGTGCTTATAAATTTAAAGGTGAAGCAAAATTAAGATTTGATATTTTAAAAGAAATAAAACAAAGAATACCAAATACACCTATAGTATTACACGGTGCTTCAACTGTAATTCCAGAATTAGTTGCAATGTGCAATGAATATGGTGGAAATATTCCAGGAGCTAAAGGTGTTCCAGATGAAATTCTACATGAAGCAAGTATATCTGGGGTTTCAAAAATAAATGTAGATACTGATTTACGTCTAGCAATGACAGCAGGAATAAGAAAAGAATTTTCTGAAGATCCAAGTGTTTTTGATCCAAGAAAATATTTAGGACCAGCAAGAGAATTAATAAAAGAAACAGTTAAACATAAAATGATTGATGTATTTGGTTCTAGTAACAAGATTTAAAAAACAAATAAGAAAAATTGAAAAATTTTCTTTAATTTGTTCTTGCTCGATTTGAGTTTTCAACTAAAAGAAGAAAATCTCAAAGTGTTAGCTATTATATAAATAAATTCAGCTACTATTCATAAGTAAATTATAATAAACTATTGAATAGTAACTGAATTTTTATTTTTGCTTAATTAATACTTTTTAAATGCCTTGCAATTTGTCTATTGGCATCTTTTTTAGCTAAATCTTGACGCTTATCATACAATTTTTTTCCTTTACCAATACCTAAATCTATTTTTACTAAATTACCTTTGAAATATATACTAATGGGTATAAGACTATAACCTTTTTGCTTAGTTAAATCTTGAAGTTTATAAATTTCTTTTTTATTTAGCAATAATTTTTTTTCACGTAGTGGGTTTTTATTAAAAATATTTCCATGTTCATATGGACTTATATGCAATCCACTTATATATACTTCAGAATTTTTTATATATGCATAACTATCTTTTAAATTAACTTTCCCATTTCTAATAGATTTAATTTCTGTACCATAAAGAACTATACCTGTTTCTATTTTATTTTCAATGTTATAGTTATGATATGCGGTTGGATTTTTGGCTATTAATTTGGTATTTAATCCATTCATAATTTTCTCCTTCTATAAAATATGTTCTCATTATAACATATTTTATAGAAGAAGACAAAATTTTATTCTTTATTGTCATAATCATCAGAAGAACGTAGTTGTGCAGAATAATACCAAACCATTGCAATTATTGCAATACCTGCAATGCCTAAAATAAGCCAAATCCAAGTTGTTCCATTCATTCCCATAAAGCTCGCTTCAGCAGAAGTTCTTGTAGCTGTATAATTTCCGGTTTGAACTTGAAGAATTCATCATAGAATTATTAGAATTATTATGCATAATATCATTTGTCATGTTATTAGCACCTTTTTCAATATTACCTGTAATGTCTTTTGATGTATTAGAAATATCTTTACTAGCGTTTTCTACAGCATTTTCAGCTGAACCTACAACATTTCTTACACCATTTACAGCATCTTGCATACCATTATTTGCAAAACAATTTGAAAATGAAAATAGCACACAAATTGCAGCAATTATAATGGAACTAATACAAAGTTTTTTGTACATATCAATTTCCTCCTATTTTAAATTTGTGTTATACAAAAATTTATAACTATACATAGTATTAAAAAAAATAGGGTAAAATATTCACGAATTTTTTTGAAAAAAGAATAAAAAAAGAACAAAAAAAGTGAAAATTAAATTTCACTTTATGACTTTGTTTTTAATTTTTTAATCTAATAAGAATAGCTATTGATAATAATATTAAAAGAATTCCTATTACAATTAAAAAGATATTTAATATATTTGAAATTCCCAAACCATCATCTGAATTTGAATTTATGTTACTAACATTATAAGAGCTAGAGTTGCTTGAAGAGTTAGAATTTGAGCTATTTGTATTACTGTTTGATGTATTATTATTACTATAGCTACTATTTTGTGATGAATTTGAAATGTTTGTGTTGTCTGAATTGCTAATATTATTGTTAGAAGAATTGCTTGTTGTATTTGATTCTGAAGTATTTGCTGAATCTGAATTAAGGTCTAAATCTACAGCATAGCAATTAGATAATAACATAAATATTAATAATAAGAAAACAAAAATAAATTTAATAGATTTTTTCAAGTTTAATCACATTCCTTTCTTTTATTCTGTAATTAAAATATGTATTTTAAACAAACTATATTTATGATATCACAACAATAAATCAATGTCTAGTTAAATTGTGGAAAATTTAAAAAAGTTCGTTGTACAAATAGTTTGTTTGAAAAAGACTGAACAACATTTTTTAATAGGTATTGTTCATTTGTAAATGTGTCACTTTTTAAATAATTTTCTCCACTAAATGTTAATTTTATAGATTTTTCTAATTCAGAACAAAATTTATTATAAGCTTGTTCTGGTGATGAAGTACTTATTGCTAAATTAATGAGCTTTTTTATGTCATTAATGCTATAAAGTTGTTTTAATATAAATATAACAAAAAGATAGGATATATGTTCTTTATTGTATTTTTTATTTATGGGTGGCTTTATTATGCCTTGTTTTACATAATTATTGATCATTGTTTTTGTTATAATTTTATCATCTTTTTCATTATCATTTTTTATGTAATTACAAAGTGAATCTTGCAAAAAACAAACAACTTGATCAATATATAAATCTACATTAGGAATTTCATTCCATCTTGGAATATGAAAATTTTGTATATCTTCGTCAATAGTTTTATTCAATTAATTTCACCTCACGATATATAATAGCATTTTTAGAAGGATTAGTCAATTGCTTGACTAGTTATTAAATATATGGTAATCTAGTAACGAAAACTATTACAATGGTTTATGGGCAAATCCAGTAAAAACCTAAATATATTACAAAGGAATTTATAAAAATGGAAAGAGAAAAATATTTTAATGCAACTGAATTTGAAGACATTAAGCAAATTGTATATAATTCAGCAAAAGTTTATAATGATAAAAGTGCATTTGTTTTGAAACATAAAGATGGTAAAAATATAAAATATGAAGATATATCTTATAAAAAATTATTAGAAGATATAAATTCATTAGGAACTAAATTTTATGCCTTAGGATATAAAGAAAAAAGAATAGCTATAGTTGGAAGAAATAAATATGAATGGGTTTTAACACACTTAGCAAATTTATTAGGGGGAATCGTTTCTATACCACTTGATAAAGAATTACAGGTAGATGAATTAGAAAGTTCTTTAAAAAGAAGTAAGGCAGATGTAGTTGTTTTTGATGAAAAATATTTAGAAAATATTGAAAAAATAAAAGAGCGTAAAAACACAAACCTAAAAAATTATATTTGCATGAGTAAAATCGAAAATTATGAAAGTATACAAGAACTAAAAAATGAAGGAAGTAAATTAATAAATAATGGTGAAAATGAATATATTAATGCCAAAATTGATTCAGAAAAAATGAATATTTTATTATTTACATCAGGAACAACATCCAAATCTAAAGCAGTTATGCTTTCTCAAAAAAATATAGCATCTAATGTATATGCAATGCAATTAGTTGAAGGAATTTTTCCTAATGATGTTAATCTTGCATTTTTACCATTTCATCACATATTTGGTTCTACTGAAATTATAATGATGTTAGCTTGTGGTGTGAAAACAGCTTTTCCAGATGGCTTAAGATATGTTGCACAAAATTTAAAAGAATATAAAATATCAATATTTGTTGGTGTTCCATTGCTAGTAGAAGCTATATATAAAAAAATAAAAGAAGGAATAGAAAAAAGTGGAAAATCAAAAGAAGTAAAAATAGGAAAAAAATTTAGTAATATGCTTTTAAAAATAAATATTGATATTAGAAGAAAGATATTTAAATCAATTATAAATGAATTAGGTGGAAATATGAGATTTATTATATCTGGAGGTGCACCATTAAATAAAGAAACTGCTAAAGGTTTTAATGAGTTAGGAATAAAAGTGGTACAAGGATATGGATTAACAGAAACATCACCTGTAATTTCAGCCGAAAATTATAAAAAAGTAAGATATGGTTCAATAGGAGTTCCTATGGAAAATGTAGAGGTAGAATTCGAAAATAAAGATGAAAATGGAATAGGAGAATTAAAAGTAAAAGGACCAAATATAATGCTAGGATATTATGAAAATGAAGAAGAAACAAAAAAAGTAATAAAAAATGGTTGGTTCTATACGGGTGATTTAGGCTACATGGACAAAGATGGATATTTATTTATTACAGGAAGAAAAAAAGATATGATAGTTTTAAAAAATGGAAAAAAGGTTTTTCCAGAAGAGCTAGAAACAGTCATAAATAAATTAGAATTTGTAAGTGAAAGTTTAGTATATGCAATACCAGACCAAAAAGATAAAAATGACGTTAAATTATCAGTTAAAATAGTTTATAATAATGAAAAAGTAAAAGAAAAATATAAAGATATTACAGAAGAAGAGTTATATAAAATTATATGGCAAGAAATTAAAAATATAAATAAAACATTACCACCATATAAATACATAAAAAATATGATTTTAACAGATAAAGAATTAATAAAAACAACAACTAAAAAAGTAAAAAGAAATGAGGAATTAAAAATTCTTCTAGGTAATGATACAAAATAATAATTGATGCCTAAAAATTAAATTGTGCTAGAATAAAAACAATGTACATGAATTTGAAAAGCAAATTTTGCACAGAAGAAAGTATAAAAAAATGCGAACTTTAAAATATTAGTATTTATAATAATATTTTAAAGTTCGCTTTTGTTAAAAAATGTGCAAAAATTTATATTTCTTTGATTTTTAAATGGAATTTATCTTCAAAAACTTTCTTTTTAGCTATATATTCTTTGGTTTTAAATCCTTTAACATCAATAACTTCGGTTGAGTTGTCTTTGTTAAAAATAATAAAATCAGCTTTGTATTTTAAGCCTGGGGCTAATATAAAAGTTGGTTGCAAGCAAAAACCGTTAATTTCATTTCCTTGTAAACGTAATTTTAGTTCACAATAATAATCCGCTTCTTTTTGGCTGTCAAAAGTATGTCCATCTATTGAAACTTTATTGGCCCTATATTTACTTTTTTTGTTTGAATTGTTTTTAAAATTTTTATAATCTTCAATACTCCAATGTTCCATTAAATATCATTCCCTTTCTTTTTTGTTCTAAAGTATTATATAAAATATTTTAAAAAAGTGCAAATGTTATTAATTTCTAATTTTATTTACATAAAACTATAGTAATTTTTAGATATATTATTATAAACATATTAGTTGCAATTATATATGGTTTATTATATAATTGTAAAAAATAACTAATACTGAAAGGCAAAAAAATGGAAGAAACAAATATACCAGAATTTTTAATAAAAATGTTAAATAATCAATATGGAGAAAAATTATGTAATGACATTTTAAATGGATATTCACAAATAAGAGTCTCAACATTTAGAGTTAATACATCAAAAACAGATGTAAAAAATATTGAAAATATATTAAAAAAAGAAAATATCAAATATGAAAAAACAAAATGGAGCGAAAATGCAATAATCTTAAAAGAACAATTAAAAGAAAAAATAGAAAATATGAGCATATATGAAAATGGAGAAATTTATTTTCAAAGTTTATCATCAATGCTTCCAGCAATAATATTAACCCCTAAAGAAAAGGAAGATATTTTAGACATGGCTGCAGCTCCAGGAGGAAAAACTACACAATTAGCTAATATTACAAATAATAATGCAAATATTACAGCATGTGAAATGAATAGTATTAGAATAAAAAAATTAAAATATAATATAGAAAAACAAGGCGCAAAATCTGTTTATATTATGAAAGTAGATAGTAGAAAATTAAATGATTTCTTTTCATTTGATAAAATTCTTTTAGATGCACCATGCAGTGGAAGTGGAACAATAAATATTAACGATAAAAAAACATTAAAATCGTTTAATGAAAATTTAATAAAAAAATGTGTTTCTGCACAATATAGTTTGCTTTCAAAAGCAGTAAAAATATTAAAGAGCGGTGAACAAATGGTTTATTCTACATGTTCAATATTACAAGAGGAAAATGAAGATATTATTAAAAAAATATTAAAAACCAATAAAGTAGAAATAATTCCAATTACATTTGAAGGAATAGAAGAAATAGAATTATTACCTACAAAAATACCTGGAACATTATGCATTAAACCAACAAAATATTATGAAGGTTTTTTTATAGCCAAACTTAAGAAAAAATAAATTAAATTTAAGCAAAGCAAGAAAGGAAGGAGTTTTTCATGAAAAAAACTGAAAAAGAAGGACTTATAAAATATGAAAAATTATCCACAAAAGAAGAAATAACAATATTTTTTTTAATATATGCTTTTATAGGCTGGTGTTTAGAAACATTATATGCTTATATGGTATTTGGCCATTTTGTAAAAAGAGGTTTTTTATATGGACCAATATGTCCTATATATGGCTTTGGTGCGGTTTTATTATTGATAAACTTAAAAAATATAAATAAAGACAATAATATAGCGAAATTTTTAGTTTCTATGGTATCATTTTCAATTTTTGAATATATTGCTTCATTTATCCTAGAAATTATTTTTCATAAAAGATGGTGGGATTATACAGGATTCTTTTTAAATATACAGGGACGTATATGCTTAGTTTTTGCAATAATTTGGGGAATAATAGGTGTAATTTTTATTAATAAAATTCATCCTTGGGTTAAAAACAGAGTAACTAAAATTTCAATACATCTTTCAATATATGCAAGAAAATTTATAATATTAATTTTGTTTTTTACTTTTATAATTGATGAAATTTTTTCTGTAATTAAATATATAAAAGTTATTTAAGATTTTTATTAATTTAAATACTAAAAACATTGAACATATAATTTTTAAATATCAATTCCTCGGCTTATTACAAAATTTAAGAAATTCTAACTTATTTTCTGGCACCCTTCCGCTATACGCGAACTCTTTCCAGAAAATTTCGTAAGAATTTCTAAAATTTTTTTATTCACATTCGTCATTGAATTTAAAAATTATATGTTCAATGTTTTTTTGTATTAATTTTTGCTAAACACTTATCATATAATTAGTGATTAATAAAAATGTAAAATATACTTGAAATGTATTACTTTTTGGTATAGAATATATTTGCCTAGGAAATAATAGGTAAAAAAGATGTAAAAACATCAAAAGAGGAGGAATTAATATGTCAATCAAAATAGGAATTAACGGATTTGGAAGAATTGGTAATCTTTCATTTCAAGCAGCATTAGCAAAGGAAGGAGTAGAAGTAATAGCAATTAATGATCCATTTATATCAGCAGACTATATGGCATATATGACTAAATATGATACAGTTCATGGTAGATTTAAAGGAACTGTAGAAGGAAAAGACAACATATTAACTGTAAATGGAAAAGATATAAAAGTATTTAATGAAATGGATCCACATAATATTCCATGGGGAGAATTAGGAGTTGAATATGTATTAGAATGTTCAGGTGTATTTACAACATTAGAAAAAGCACAAGCACATATAGATGCAGGAGCTAAAAAAGTTATAATAAGTGCACCATCTAAAGATGCACCAATGTTTGTTATGGGTGTTAACAATACAGAATATGATCCAAGTATGAACATAATATCAAATGCATCTTGTACAACAAACTGTTTAGCACCTCTTGCTAAAGTTATAAACGATAACTTTGGAATTAAAGATGGTTTAATGACAACAGTTCATAGTACAACAGCAACACAAAAAACTGTTGATGGAGCTTCTAAAAAAGATTGGAGAGGTGGAAGAGCAGCATCTGCTAACATTATTCCATCATCAACAGGAGCTGCAAAAGCAGTAGGAAAAGTAATACCATCATTAAACGGAAAACTAACAGGTATGTCATTCAGAGTACCAACAGTTGATGTTTCTGTTGTAGATTTAACATGTAACTTAGAAAAACCAACAACATATGAAGAAATTTGTAAAGCAATGAAAAAAGCTGCTGAAACAGATTTAAAAGGAATTGTAGAATATACAGATGAACCAGTTGTTTCATCAGATTTCTTATCAGATCCACATACATCAATATTTGATGCATCTGCAGGTATAATGTTAACAGACACATTTGTTAAATTAGTAGCTTGGTATGATAATGAATGGGGTTATTCAAATAAATTGGTTGACTTAGCTTGTTATATAGCTAGTAAATAGAAATAAAAAAAGGTAGAAAATGCAATTTCTACCTTTTTTTATATACTAGAAAAGTTCTATTTTCATAGTATATAAAAGCTACAATTGTTTGCCATTTGAGATTTTTTCCTTTTAGTCGAAAACTCAAATTAAAGAAAAATTTTATAAAAACTAAAATAAAAATGGAAAAAAATTGAAAAATATGCTATAGTATAAAAGTATTATAAATATAAAAAGAGAGGAATGTTAAAAATGAAAGAAATTGAAACCGAAAATATTATTTTAAGAAAATTTATGAAAAAAGATGCAAAAGAAGCTTTTGAAAATTGGGCAGGAGTTTCCAGTCTTGCAGATATATCAGATTTTGCTGTACATTCAAATGTAGAAGAAACAGAAGAAATAATAGAAAAGGGATTAGGAGATAGTAATGCTGACCAATATACAATGGCAATTATATTTAAAGATGTAAACCAATTAGCTGGATTTATACGTATATCAGAAATATCATTAAAAAATAAAACATGCAAAATAAATTTTATAGTAGGAAAAAAATGGGCAGATGCTGGAAAAGAAGATTTATATGCAGAAGCAATAAAAAAAGTAACATCATTATTAATTAGAGATGGATTTAATGTAGTTACATATGTTTATAAAGATATTTCAGAAAATGATAAAAGAAATATATCAATAATAGAAAAGGCAGGTTTTGAAAAAGAAGCAGTATTACATAAAAGAATAATAGATTTAAAAACAGGAGAAAAGAAAGATAAAATATTTTTCACGAAAATAGCTGAAAAATAAAGAAATCATATAAATGGTTATCATGTATAAAATAATCGTTGATTTTAGTTTGAAAATGTTGTAAAATAAACATGGAGGGATAAAATTGGGGAATTTTATAAAACATTTCAAATTAATAACTAGACATAAAATTCTAGTATTTAGATTATGTTGTAAAATAGGCGAACCATGGAGAGGATTTATGCATGATTTTTCAAAATATTCACCTACTGAATTTTTAGAAGGAGTAAAATATTATAATGGCAAAAGAAGTCCTATAGTTATATGTAAACAAGAAAAAGGATATTCTGAAGCCTGGTTACACCACAAAGGCAGAAATAAACATCACTATGAATATTGGATAGATACAGATGCACCTATTCAAGCACCTGTAATGCCATATAAATACACTGCTGAAATGATATGTGATAAACTAGCAGCAGGACTTATATATAGTGGGGAAGATTGGACACCAGATTTAGAGTTAAATTATTACATGAAAGAAAGAGAGTATATTCAAATAAACGAAAAAATAGACAAACTATTAATAGATGTATTTACACAAGTTAAAGACAATGGAATAGAAAAAACATTAACAAAACAAAACATAAGAAATTTATATAAAAAATATTGTGAATAAATTTAACCAGCTATTGACAAAAATAAAAAATACTTGTATAATTTTAAGGTGTCTAACAATAGAAAATAACATAGATATATACATATATCGAATAGCAAGGGGGGAATAAAAATGGCACAACCAAAAAGAAGATGGTCAAAAGCAAGAACACATGCAAAAAGATCAACATGGAAAAAAGAAAATCCAACATTTTCAACTTGCCCACATTGTAAAGAACCAGTAATGCCTCATAGAGTTTGCAAAAACTGTGGATATTATGATGGAAAAGAAGTAATAGCTAAAAAAGAAACTGAAAATGCATAAGTATAAAAAGTATTTATATGAAAAATATAAATACTTTTTTCTCTATTTTTTAGCACAAAAAATTAAATTTAATTTAGTATTTCGATTTTTCTTGACATGATTTATAATTTATTATAAACTAACAATAACAAATAAAAATATTGTAAGGAAGGTGAGAAGATGTTCGAAAAATTTTTAAAAAAATCAGGTTGGACAGACATCATTATTTCACTAATATTTGTACTATTTGGATTTATGATGATAGCAAGTCCTGAATCAATAATATCAGTTATTGCAATATTATTAGGAATTATATGTATTGCAACAGGAATATTAAAACTAATAGACTATTATTCTACAAATAAACAAGACAATTATATGCTATCTGTTTCAATTGTTATGATAATAACAGGAATTATAGTAATGTTTTGTTCAGATATTATAACCACATTATTTAGGTTAATAATTGCAATTTGGATTATATATAGTGGGCTAATGAATTTTCAAACTTGCATAGTTTGGAAGGAGTATAAATCAAAATTGTGGTTAACTACATTATTATTTTCAATTATTATGATAATTGGAGGAATATATATTCTAATAAACACAGGAGCTGTATTACAAATTATTGGAACAATAATTGTAATTTATGGAATATTAGATATAATTGAAAATGTAATTTTTATAAAAAAAATAGACAATTATTTAGAATAAAAGCGGGCATTAATAACATTGGCACTTATTATAGTTTTTTAAAGTTCAAGTTTTTAAAGATGAAAATTAAAATATTTTCATCTTTTTTTTGCACTTATGAAGAAAAACCTCATATAATGTAATTAAAAGGGGGAAAAATAATGTTTAGAAGTTATAGAAAATGTCATTGTATGAATAACAATTATTCAAACGATTCTTGTGAAGAACAAAATGAAATAATGGAAAATCAATGTGATGATGTTGTTTCATATAATGATATGTATAATGATTGTGATTGTGGATTTGAAGAAGAATACAATGTATTTCCTGAAAATCCAATGTTAGCTCAAAGCTATGTTCCTATACAATATATGGATAAAACATTTAAACCATGTGTTGGATTAAAAATGGGAACAATATTTCCAGAACTTGTAAGTCCGTATGTACCTTGTCAAAGTATGGAGGAACAAGATTTTATTAGAAGAATGAACAAAATAGGAGAGGGGTGTAACAAATGATGCTAGAAGAAAATAGAAATTGTGATTGCTCAAGTAATAATACTAACAACCAAAATGAAAATACTGTAGATTGTGATGTAAGAAGAGAAATGATGCAAGAAATAAGATGTTGTGAATTTGCTATAACAGAACTTGCATTATATTTAGATACACATCCAGAGGACGAAAAGGCACTTTGTTTACACAGAAAATATTGCAAAAGAGCAAAAGAACTAAAAGATAAATATCAAAAAGTATATGGTCCTCTTACTATTAATTATCCATGTAATAAATGGAGATGGCTTGAAGAACCATGGCCATGGGAAAGGGGGAATTTTTAATGTGGACTTATAATAAAACACTTCAATATCCAATTAATATAAAATGCCCAGACTCAAGATTAGCTAAAGTTATAATATCTCAGTATGGTGGGCCAGATGGAGAACTTGCTGCTTCTCTTAGATATTTGTCTCAAAGATTTGGAATGCCAGATCAAAAAGCAAAGGCAATTTTAAATGATATTGGAACAGAAGAATATGTTCCAAAAAGGTTATCAATCAAATATAATGAAACAGGCACCCTTTCGAGAGTGTCTGTTTCAATCTGCTGTTTTACATTATAAACCGATTTCCTGTAAAGCCATATCGTGATTCCAAAGTTTATAAGTAAAGTTCTTCATAGATTCTCTCCGATTATGTGTAGGAGTAGAAATTTCTTCTCCCCATTCATACGGAGCGGATGATGAAAATACATACCATACATAAGAACCGCCGTAGCCACATTTGGTTTCAGAAGTGAAAAGATGTACATAAATGCTTCCAGTGTTAACTGTAATGCCAACTCTGTCCTTCTTTTTAAAAATGTTAAAATCGTGTCCTTCTTCCATAAGATGATTGACGAGTTCCATTGTTCTCTGCTGCAGTGCTGTCATAACTATATCCTCCTAATTTATAAGCATTTGCTAGTAAAACTAATATAATTATACCACAAATTATGTAAAATAGCAAGTTTGATATAGCCCCCCAATATTACCAGTGGAGTGTCTATGAGCTAAAAAAGTCGCATATAAGCACCTCCGTAGTCCTAGGTTAAATAGATATTTCAATAGTTTGGTGTGGTTGATATAAGAAAACACTAGACAATACAGACTTTCTGTGTTATAATCTCAAATGAAATAAAAAAAGAGTAGCTGGAACTACTCTTAATTTGAAATATTGCGTATGCAACATTCAATAGATTTAACTATGATTAGATATTATCATAAAATGTATTATTTGTCAAGTAAAATTGGCTCTTATGATAGCATAAATTTTTAGTAGGAAAACTTTTCATTAAAATCATAAATTTCTTTTATTTCATGACTTCAGAGATTTC
>CAKPHJ010000011.1 GCA_934157205.1 uncultured Clostridia bacterium | reverse complement strand
ATTTTTTTGCTAAACTTTCTATAGTATCAACTTGAACTAACTTATTAGTATCTACTCCTATATTTTGCAATTTTTTTATTATATCTATAAATTCTTCTGCTGCCTTGCTTTTTTTACTATTTCTCATTATTATTTCTCCTCTATATTATTGTTTGCAAAAAAACTTTCCAAATAAGTATTTTATGCACTTTTTTCTCGCTAATTTACATAATTATATCATAAAAAATATTTTTTATCAATATCAATTCTTTTGAAATAATATATCAATCATAATAATTATTTTTTTAAGTTATATGCCCCATTCACTTTATCCACTTATTTATCTTAAAGTTGTCTAATGTATCCATCAAATATCGCAATCCCCTGGATACGAAAAGGTTGTTTTTTTATATGCACCTATTAATGCTCCTACAATTACAACAGATGATCTCATTTCTCTCATTAAATTTTCGGGTATTTCATAATTATTTATGTTACTTGTATCTATTATTACCTTATTTGATTTTTTTTGTATTTTTCCTCCTAACACCTTTAAAATTTCAAACATCATTTGTGTATCATGTATATTAGGAACATTGTACAATGTTGTTGTTCCTTTATTTAAAATAGTTGCTGCTATAATTGGTAATGATGCATTTTTAGAACCAGAAATTTTTACTATTCCTTCTATTTTCTTTCCACCTTCTATTATGTATTTTGCCATTTTTCCCCCACCTTACATAATGTATTTAGGTTTTTAATAATGGTTTTACCTATAAACCCTACAGTTGTATTTTATATTATGTATCCTTTTCAAAAAAAGTTCTAAATTTTAAGATATACCTTAAAATTTAGAACTTTTTAATATATTTTGTATTATAAATATTAATCTTCTTCTGTTTCTGTATCTATAATTGCTTTTGCTACATTGTAAATTAATTTTTGCTTTTCTGAAGAACAATTTTTTAATAATTCTGAAAATTCTTTGTTTAAATAATTTTTTGAATTACTAGATGCACCATTTAAAACGTAACCTTCTGTAACATCTAATAAACCACATAATTGATTTAATCTTTTCAAATTTATATGAGAGTTACCTCTTTCTACTCTACTTAAAAAAGCAACTGAAATATCGACTTTTTCTGCTAAATCCTCTTGTGTTAAGTTTTTTGCAAGTCTTGCTTGTTTAATTCTTTGCCCTATAACTGTATAATCTAATGCCATTTTTTATCACCTTCCTATTTTTTGATAAATATAGCATTAAATAGTTTAAATTTACAGAAACTACGAAGTATAACCATAACTTATATATTAAGTATTATATATAAATTTAATATATTTTTGCTATTTTAAATTCTAACAAAAAATTTGAAAAAAGAAGATATAAAGAGCAATATATACTAAAATCAAGGTAATTATATTAAAAATCAGAACAAAAACAAAGTAAAATTGCCAAATAAGTAAAAAACATGTATACATAATTTGCTTTTGGAAAGAATATGTAGTATAATATACATTAGTCGCGCTTAAAAACTAACAAAAAGGAGAGTGGAATTTATTATAAACAAAAAATTAAAATACTATACAAAAGAAATTTTAAAGTATTTTAACATTACTATTATAGCTTTTGGTTTAATAATCGCGATTATATTAATAAAATATAAGCCAATATATAAAGTAGTAATCTCTGGAAAAGAAGTTGGGTACATCAATCAAAAAAACAACTTTACAGAGAACATAAAAAAAGCAATTGTAGAAGGTGAAACAAAAAATATCGATTCAATTGACTTTGAAGAACCTAAATATGAGTTAAAATTAGTAAATAAAACACTCAAGACAAACGAAAACGAAATAGCAAGCACAATTATCCAAAATGCAATAATAACATATAAATACTATGAAATTGCATATAATAATGAAACTATTGATTCTGTTAACACACAAGAAGAAGCTGAAGAAGTAGTAAATACTATAAAACAAGAAAATGAAAACAAAGACTTAAATTTAATAATAACAGAAAAATACGCAGACAATTTAAGTAATACAACAACATGTGAAATAGAAACAGCCAAAGCAGATATTACAGCAAAAGTATCTGAAGAATTAGAAAAAGAACAAAAACTACAAGAAGAACAAGAAAAGCTTAATAATATGCCAAATATTAATGGTATAAGACTAGCATGTATACCAATAAATGGTACTATAACATCAAGATATGGTGTAAGCAGTAGAATAAGAAAATCAACACATACTGGTCTTGATATTGCTGCACAAACTGGTACAAAAATACAAGTAGTAGCAGATGGAACAGTAACAAACGCAAGTTATAGCGGTTCATATGGAAACCTAGTAAAAGTAAATCATGGAAATGGTGTAGAAACATGGTATGCCCATACTAGTAAAATGTACGTAAAAGTTGGTCAAAAAGTTTCTGCAGGAGATGTAATTGCACTTGTTGGAACAACAGGAAATTCAACAGGTCCACATTTACATTTAGAAATTAGAATAAATGGCAATCATATTAATCCACAAAATTATTTATATTAATAGTAAATTTGCCAAATAATTATTACAAACAAAAGCATTGAAATACAAGTTTTTAATGATATTTAAAGCTTATATTTTAATGCTTTTTATATTACAATTCACAGTTTATGTAAAAAGATATTTAGCTGTAAATTGTAACATTTTTATTAAAGTTTTTAAGAAAAAAATATTTTTTTGTTTAAAACAATTATTAGTTATGTTATAATATTTTTTAGAAATTTTGTACATAATATATGTAATAATTAAGGAGGTAATTATATGAAATTTGAACAATGGAATGGATTTAATAATGGAGATTGGCAAAATGAAATAAATGTTAGAGATTTCATTCAAAAAAATTATACACCATATGAAGGAGATGATAATTTTTTAGCAGGTACAACTGAAAAAACTAAAAAATTATGGAACGAAGTATTAGAATTATACAAGCAAGAACATGAAGCCAAAGGAGGAGTTCTTGATATAGATACTAAAACAATTTCTACAATAACTAGTCATGAAGCTGGATATATAGATAAAGATTTAGAAGACATAGTTGGTCTTCAAACTGATAGCCCATTAAAAAGAGCAATAATGCCTTTTGGTGGAATTAGAATTGTAGAAAAATCATGTGAAGCATATGGAAGAGAAGTTGACCCAGAAGTTGATAAAATTTTCCATACAATTAGAAAAACTCATAATGATGGTGTTTTCGATGTTTATACACCTGACATAAGAAAAGCTAGAAGCTCTCATTTAATTACTGGTTTACCTGATGGATATGGTCGTGGAAGAATTATAGGTGATTACAGAAGAGTTGCACTATATGGTGTTGATGTATTAATAGAAGAAAAAAATCAAGAATTAGATATATTAAATATAGATGAACTTAATGAAGAAGTTATACGTCAAAGAGAAGAAATTAGTGAACAAATTAAAGCACTAAATTCTTTAAAAATTATGGCCTCTAAATATGGTTTTGATATTTCTAAACCTGCTACAAATGCTAAAGAAGCTGTACAATGGTTATATTTTGGATATTTAGCTGCAATAAAAGATCAAAATGGTGCAGCTATGAGTTTAGGAAGAACTACTACATTTTTAGATATTTATTTTGAAAGAGATTTAAAAAATGGTACTTTAACTGAAATAGATGCACAAGAAATTATGGATCATTTTGTTATGAAACTTAGATTAGTAAGATTTTTAAGAACTCCTGAATATAATGAATTATTCAGCGGTGATCCTGTTTGGGTAACAGAAAGCATTGGTGGTATGGGTATTGATGGAAGAACTTTAGTTACTAAAAATTCTTTTAGAATGTTACACACTTTACAAAACTTAGGACCTGCACCAGAACCAAATATGACTATTTTATGGTCTACAAGATTACCAGAAGGATTTAAAAGATTTACAACTAAACTTTCAATAGAAACATCTTCTATTCAATATGAAAATGATGATTTAATGAGAATAACTTTAGGTGATGACTATGGAATAGCTTGTTGCGTTTCACCAATGAAGATTGGAAAACAAATGCAATTTTTCGGTGCAAGAGCAAACCTTGCAAAAACATTGCTATATGCTATAAATGGTGGTAAAGATGAAAATTCTGGAAAACAAGTTGCTCCTAAATTTGAACCAATTACATCTGAATATTTAAACTATGATGAAGTTGTAGAAAAATTTAATCAAATGATGGACTATGTTGCTAAAATATATATTAAAGCTTTAAATGCAATACATTACATGCATGATAAATATTCTTATGAAGCAATAGAAATGGCTTTACATGATAGAGAAATTATTAGAACAATGGCTTGTGGAATAGCTGGTTTATCTGTTGTTGCTGATTCTTTGTCTGCAATTAAATATGCAAAAGTTAAAGTTATAAGAAATGAATTAAACTTAGCTGTTGATTACGAAATTGAAGGAGATTTTCCAAAATACGGTAATGATGATGATAGAGTTGATGAAATAGCTGTTAACATTGTAAAAACATTTATGAACAAATTAAGAAAACATCAAACATATAGAAATTCAAAACCAACTCTTTCAATATTAACAATAACATCAAATGTAGTTTATGGAAAAGCAACAGGAAATACTCCTGATGGAAGAAAAGCTGGAAGTCCATTCGGTCCTGGAGCAAATCCATTACACGGTAGAGATGTTAATGGTGCATTAGCTGTTATGAACTCAATTGCTAAATTACCTTTTGATTCTGCAGAAGATGGAATTTCTTTCACATTTTCAATAACACCTGGTACTCTAGGAAAAACTGAAGATGAAAGAATAAGCAACCTTGTTCATATGTTAGATGGTTACTTTACACAAACTGGTCATCATATTAATGTAAATGTTTTTGACAGAAGTTTATTATTAGATGCAATGGATCACCCAGAAAAATATCCTCAATTAACAATAAGAGTTTCTGGATATGCTGTTAATTTTGTAAAATTGACAAGAGAACAACAATTAGATGTAGTTAACAGAACAATTCATGAAAAAATTTAAAACTTAATTATTCATGATTATAAATTTTATACAAATTGTTATTTTTATATTATAGAATATTCAAAATTTTCTATAGTATAAAAGGAAAGGATCAACATTAACATGGATACTGAAAACTTAAAATATTATGCAAAAGTTCATTCAATTGAATCTTTTGGTACTGTTGATGGACCTGGAATTAGATTTGTACTTTTTTTACAAGGATGCCATTTGCAATGTAAATACTGTCACAACAGAGATACATGGGACATAAATGGTGGAACTTATAAGTCTTTAGATGAAATTTTTGACAAAATTATGAGATATAAAAATTATATTTATCCTAATGGAGGGGTTACAGTTACAGGAGGTGAACCCCTTCTTCAAGTTAAATTTTTAATAGAATTATTTACCAAACTAAAAGAAAACAATATTCACACATGTGTTGATACATCTGGAATGGTTGCAATAACTCCAGATATAAAAAAATTACTAACACTTACAGATTTAGTTTTATTAGATATAAAACATATAGATGATGAAAAATGTAAAAAATTAGTTGGAAAATCAAATAAATTAGAACTTGAATTTGCAAAATATTTAAGTGAAAACAACATTTCTATGTGGATAAGACAAGTTCTTGTTCCTGGCTACACAGATGATGAACAAGATTTAATAAAATTAAAAAATTTCTTACAAACATTAAATTCTGTAAAAAAAATAGAATTTTTGCCTTATCATGATATGGGAAAATATAAGTGGAAACAACTTGGCTTTAAATATGAATTAGAAAATGTTAGACCTGCCACTATAGATGATGTAAAAAAAGCTGAAAAAATTGTTGATTTATGTAAATAAATCTGGTATAATATAGTTATTGTTTGTATAATGCTCATAGAATATATGGGCTAAACCTAGGAGCTAAAACAAGCTCCGCCGGAGAAAGGACACTTATATGTTACAGATCTTGTTGGATTTTGCGAACCCATCCACTTGGTTGATCCCAATCGAAATTACCACAGATTATAACAAGACAATGCGTAAGATCTCGAATATCATGGCGATTCATGGGAGCAGCGACGGTGGAACTGTTTTTAGAATACTTTATTCTAAAAACAAAGAAACAGCAGATGACGCTATGAGAAAATTAGCTTCTGCTATGGACGTCTTTGGTCTTTCGTGTTTTAACACGAACGGTCTAATAGAAATTAGACGAAAACAAAATTCTATAAGAAGTGCACGTTTCAGCTTCGACGAGGTTGAAATAATCGTAGGTATACTTTTTTTTCAGTCTACCTATTATACCCAAGGCTACTATTAAAGTAGCCTTTCTTTTTTTGCTAAATTTATACAAGATAACAACATAAAAAAATTTCTAATAACGTTATCTTGAATTTATATTATAAATATATTGAATTATGTATACAAACATGATATAATATAGCTATCAATTGTAAGATGCCCATAGATATATATGGGCTAAACCCAGGAGCTGCAACAAGCTCCACCGGAGAAAGGATGCATTATGAATGATGCCATATTGACCTGCGTTAGCAATGAAAAGATTCACCTTGACTGTCACAATCTGGGTTATAAACAAGCCAGAAAGGTGTTAGGCGAAGAAATAAACAAGAAGGGGGAAATCATTAGGATTCAGATTCCAAAAAAACTGTATGATAAAAAATGTGTTCAGTTAAGACTCGACAAAGAGTTCATTGAAAATAATCACCTCATTATATACGATGCAGGTGAGTACACACTTGTTAGGATCAGCGTGTTACAAAAACGTGCGCAAATGAATAATAAACTCGCGTGGAAAATCATTTCGAAGATTTATTTCTTCTGATAATGTAACCTTTTTAACTATTTAAAGGGCTATTTTTTATAGCCCTTTATCTTTTTATTTATATATATTTATTATTACCTACATACCTAATAATTTAAGTTCCACATTTTCCATTTTATATTTGCCATCTACCAATTTAAAATCTACCAAAGTATCTTCAAGAGTTTCATTATTTTGTCTTAAATCTGTTGTAAAATACAATTTAATTTTAGGTATTTCTATTTTATTTGAAACTATTTGTTTAAAAGTTTCAGCCATATGTCTTTCATCTTCACACACTAAAATTAATTGAGGAATACCTGCAAATCCAGAATCTCCAGGTAGAAAATTTTCATAAAAATCTTTGTACAATTTCATTTTGTCAACCAATTTTTTCTCCCACTCTTTTTCTCTTCTTATAACCTCAAATACAAATTGAATTGATTTATTATTTTTTGTTAATTTTACAGCTCCACCAGTTGCTTTAAATACTTTTCCTGCCATTTTAGCGTTTAAAGCTGGTTTTACAGTAAATTCATCAAATGCTTTAACTTTTCTTAAATATGCAATTAAAGTTTGATTGCCAGCTAATCTTTTCTTTATCATAGCTACTGGTTTAGTGTTATCTGATTGTTGCCATTTGCATTCTATTTCTTTTGAATTTAATAAATATTTACCCATTTTTTCTAAACAGTAAATTCTATAAATTCCTTTACCTTCATCTGAATTAAAATAATATCTTGTTAAAATTTTAGATTTAACAAGTTGATCTAGTTTATTGTTTAGTTTATCTTGAGACTTTGGATCAATCCCTTTAATTACTAACATTTGATATAATTGTCTTGATGTTATAAATTCAAATTGATTAACCAATTCTAATATAGCAAAATGAATTTCGTTTATATGCCCTATGTCTATTTTATGTACAATTTGATTCATAGAAACATATCCATCTTTCCCATCAAATGTTTTTATTTCACCTTCTCTAATAGCAAAAGGTGATACTTGTGCTTTAATTTGGTTATCTTCAACCATTTTAATTCCCCCCAACTAATATTTATTTTTATAATTATTTAAAATTTAATTACTATTAACAATTAACTATTATATAATTTTTAATTTAATTTTTTTCTTTTCAGTATCTATTCTTTTTATATAAACATCTACTTTTTTTCCATATTCTAGCCCCTCTTGATATTCTGCCATTCCTACAAGGTTTGGTGCTAGTTCTATAAATATTCCATTTTTATTTTTTTCTGTTTCTCTAATTATTCCTTTGTTTATTGTTCCAACTTTAAATTTTTTAACATTTTCTTCCCATGTACCTAATAATTCTTTATATGATAAAATTACTTTACCTTTTTCTTTGTCTATACATTTTATCATAATATTTAATTTTTGTCCAATTTTTAATCTTTCTGATGGTGATTTTATTCTAGCAACAGATAAATCTTCTATATGTGCCATTCCTACAAATCCTCCACCAATTTCTATAAATGCTCCATATGGTTTTATATTTTTTACTATTCCAGATACAATTTGTCCTTCTTGTAATTCGTTTTTTACTGAATTTATAGCATCTAGCTGTACTTCTTTTCGAGATAAAATAACTTCGTTTTCATTTAGTTTTTCTTTTACTTTAAATTGTACAAATTTATGCACTTTACCTGTACATAATTCTTCTTTTGGTAACCCATTAATTTCAGTGTTTATGCATTCAATTTCACTTCTTGGCATTATTCCTGTAATTTCATTTCCTAAGTTTATATATAAATTATATCTATCATCACATTTTTTTACAAGCCCTTGTAAAATTTCTTTTTTTTCTATATATTCATTTATATTGTTTTTATTGAGTACAGATATTTTATTATCCCAACCTTCTGGTTTATATTTAAATGTATTCATTTGTTTATTTTTCTCCTTTTTCTTATGTTTTTGTTAATTAACATTTTTTATTTAACTATAAATTTTAACATGTTTTTATATAATATTTAATCTGGATATTTTAATTTTTTAACTTCATTTTCACTTAAATATCTCCACTTTCCAAGAGGTATATCTTTAACACCAATTTCTGAAATTTTAGTTCTATGTAATGCTAAAACACTGTAGCCAATTGATTCACACATTTTTCTTATTTGCCTATTTTTTCCCTCATGAATTATAATTTCTAGTCTAGAAATATTTTTTTCTTCATCAGTTTTTAATATTTTTACTTTAGCTGGTTTTGTTATATAATTATCTATTTTTACACCTTTTCTTAGTTTTTCTACATCTTCTTTTTTTACAATTCCTTTAATTGTAACTGTATATGTTTTTTCTATTTCATGTTTAGGATGTGTTACTTTATATACAAAATCTCCATCATTTGTTAAAATTAATGCCCCAGATGTATACATATCAAGCCTTCCAACAGGCACTAGCCTTTCTTTAGTTTTTACTAAATCCATTACTGAATCTCTGTTAAATTGATCTTTCACTGTTGTAACATATCCTATTGGTTTGTTTAATAGTATATATATTTTTTTATTTTCCTGTTTAATTTTTTTGTTTTCAAATTCAATAATGTCTTTTTTTGGATCAACTTTAGTTCCCAATTCTGTAATGATTTTTCCATTTACTTTTATTTTTCCTTGTAAAATAAATTGTTCTGCTTTTCTTCTTGAAGCAATTCCTGCTTCTGCTAAAAATTTTTGTAATCTAATTTTTTCTTCCAATTTACTTGCCTCCAATAAACATTACCTTTACATTTTAATTTTGATCTAATTGATTAATAATATCTTTAAAGTATTTTGGAATTTCTGCTTCTAAATACATTTCTTTTTCTGTTGTTGGATGCTTGAATTTTAAGCTTTTTGCATGTAAGCATTGTCCTTTTATATTCCACTCATTTTTGCCATTTGAATACACAGTATCTCCCACAATTGGATATCCAATTTGTGATAAATGTACTCTTATTTGATGTGTTCTTCCTGTTTCAATTTTAACTTCTAATAATGTATAATTTTTATATCTTTTTATAACTTTAAAATGAGTTATTGCATTTTTCCCTTTTTCACTTACAGCCATTTTTTTTCTATCTTTAGTACTTCTTCCTATTGGCATATTTATTGTTGCTGTATTTTCTTTTACTACTCCTCTTACAAGTGCAATATATGTTTTTTCTACTTCATGATTTTTTATTTGCTCACTTAATTTTATATGTGCTTTGTCGTTTTTAGCAATAATTATTATTCCTGATGTATCTTTATCTAGCCTATGCACAATTCCTGGTCTAATTTCTCCTCCAATACCTGATAAACTTCCTTTGCAAATTGCCATTACTGCATTTACTAAAGTTCCGTCTGGATTTCCATTTGCAGGGTGAACTACCATTCCCTTTGGCTTATTTACAACTATTATGTCATTATCTTCATATATTACTTCTAATGGTATATTTTGAGGTTTTAAGTTTGTTTCTTTTACTTCTTCTGCTTCTATTGTTATTATATCACTTTTTTGAATTTTGTAAGATGGTTTTGTATTTTTTTCATTTACTTTTATTTTTCCTTCTGCTATTAGTCTTTGTATTTTTACTCTTGAATCTTCTTTTTTATTTGATAAATATGCATCTATTCTAATGCTTTTTTCATTTTCGTTTACTATTATTTTTTCCATTTTATCAATTCCTTTTATTCCTATTTTGTAGATTTTATTATTCAATATTATTGTTTGTATTAATTTAATTTTTCATCTATTTTGTAGTATTTAATCTTTCATATATTACAAAGTATTTATCTTTGTATAATTGTTTATAATTTTTATCTTTGCTTTTTGTTATAATCATGTTTGTTTTAGAATTTTCATATGTTATTACATGTGTTATATTATATTTTTTAAATGTGTCTTCATAAAATTTACCTATACTTGATGTATCTATAAAATCCATAAATATATCTTCTTTTCCATTAAATTCTGGAGCATATAAATCTGCTCTTGAATCTATAAAAACTGGTATTCCTCTGTATATCATATAACTACCATAATTATATTCATTATAAAATCTTGCATTTCCTAAATCTATATTTTGTAAAATATAGTCACATGCTTTAACAGGATATGAAGATTCTGAAATATATTGATCATTTTTCTTTTCTTTTATATATTTAAAACTAAATGTTAACATTACACATGTTATTAGTAATGCTGATATTATGCTTAATGTCTTATCTCTTGTTTTTTTTGCACTTTGCGGTACATAAATTTTTAAACATTCCATTATTAATCTATTTAATACAACTGTTCCAATAATAGCAAATAAACTAACTTGTCTCTTAGTTTTTAACATTAAATATCCAAGTCCACAAATTAAAAATAAGTCAGATAATTTTATCTTTGCTTTTGTGAAAATTAGAATAGCTAAAAATATTGCTAAAGTACACATAACAGGTACTTCGTCTGCTAATGTCATTGGTAAATGTTCATTTATATTTTGTGTTGTGTTTCCTTCCATTGTTTTTACTAAATATGTGTATGGTGTATTACCAAGAGGTGTTAATAGTCCTGTAAATATTGCTATTACCATTATTAAAATTAGCCATTTAACGTTTTTGTTATTTGTAATTCTTACTTTATATGGATTTTCTATATTTTTACTTCTTTTTATTTTAATTTTCTCGTTTTTTATTTGAATTTCTTCTATTTTTTTAGTTATTTTATTTGTTTTTTCTTCGTTTTTCTGATCTTTTTCTAATATTTTTACCTTTAATTTCAATAACTTTAATGATATTTTTCTATATAATACAATATCAAAAAAACTTGTACATAAATATTCTGCTATGTATGGTAAAAATAGAACAAAGTAAAATGGAAATACTGCAGTGTGTAAATTTGCAATTAATATTGGAATAATTAACAATGGTATTCCATACCTTATTTTTTTTGTTTCTATAAATTTTTCAATAAAATATATTGTCCAAATAAATAAAATAAATGTTACTAATTGTGCTCTTGCTGCTATATATGCTTTTATTAAATACATTGCTCCTATTGTAATAAAAAATGAAAATAATTGATTTTTTGCCAATTTTTTATTAACAAAATATATTGATAATCCTAATATTGCAGATAATATACATGTTGTTGTATAAATTCCTGCCATTCCAAAAGCAGAATAAATATAATATGTTAATAAATCATACAACCAATGTGGATAAGTATAACTTAAATCTTCATGCCATGAAAATGGATCTTGCATATCTACACCATATTGTGAAATATGTTCCCCTATTTTTATTGTATAAAAAGTGTCATTTTGCAAACTTTTAGGAGTAATTGCAATACAAAAAATAGCTATTAAGATGATTGCTAAAATTACAAATTTTATTTCTTTTTTGTTTTTGATATTAAAATAAATTTTTTTTACTTTTTCAGTCATATAAAAAAATTCCTTTCAATTTTATATTTTTCCTTACCCTATTTGAGTTTTTGACTAAAAGCAGAAAATTCAAAGGGCTATTTATTATAGCTTTTTACATAATAGGAAGGTATCACTTTTCTATTATATAAAATACCAAAAAAAAAGAAAAAAATCAATATATATTAAAAGCCAAATATATAGTTTTTTGCAAGTAAACTATATATTTGGCTTTTATTTTATACTGCTTCTTGATTTTCAATTTTTTCATCTTTTTCATTTTCTTCTTCAACAACTACTTCTAAGCTTCCTATTGATACTTCATATGCTACTCTGTTTTCAATTCTACCATCTTCATATTTCTTTTCGTATGTTCTTGATTGAACTCTTCCTACTACTTTTACTTGTGTTCCAACTTCAAGATCTTGGCAAAATCTTGCATTTCTTCCCCAAGCAATACATGGAATGTAGTCTGATTTGTTATATGCTCTATTTACTGCTAACAATATGTCTGAAATTTCTCTTCCAAATGGTGTTTGTCTATAAATTGGTTTTTTGCATATAAATCCAACTAATACTACTTCGTTTGTTGTTAAATCTTTTTTAACCATTTCGTTTTCTTCTTCGTCTTCTTTTTCTTCTAGTTCCATTATGTCTTTTGCAAACACTGTTAATATTAATCTGTTTTTGTCATTTTGATAACTATTATATGATCTAAATTGACCTTTAACTAATAGTCTTTTTCCTTCTTGTAGTGTTTCTTCTTTTATTAGTCTTTCAGATACTGTTATTGGTATGTTATCTGCATTTCCACTAAGACGTGGTATTGATAAATTAAAAACATAAAATCTTTCACCATATATTTCATGGCTAAATTCTTTTTCTCCTGTAACTTTTCCAACTAATGTTAAATAGTTGTTTTCTAAATAATTTGTATCCAATTTTTTTTCCTCCCTATTTTTATTTATCTGTTTGTATATTTTTCCTTACGCTCTTTTAGTTTACATTTTTCATTATACAACATTTTTTTGGTTTTGTCTACATAAAAAGTTATTTTTTTGAAAAAAAGTTGCATTTTTACAGCATTTACAGAATTATGCTTTTTTGTTTTTTCAAATTATTATTCAATTTTCTCTAATTATATATACATTTTATAATGTATATTATTAGCATTTCATATACTTTTAGCTTATTTTTTTCTTTAACCTCTATATTACTTTCTTCTATTTCTTGTTTAATTTTATTTCTATTTTCAAATACTTTTTGCCTATATATTAATATATTTGTATCACTTATACTTGATACAGTTATATTTGCCTTTCTATTTAATCCATAAGTAATTACTTGTGCATTTTCTCTATTTTCGATTTTATAGTTCTTATTTATATCAGAATTAACAATTATGTATTTTGCATTATTACAAATACATTTTAAACATTCCATGTTATTTTCAAATTTCTTTATATTTTCATCTATTACAATTATTTCAAATTTAATATTTTTTACATTTGTAATGCTTTTTATATTTATATGAATTATACTAATATTATCTTGTATACTTTTTAATTCATTTTTTATATTTTCAAAACTTCTTTTATTTGAAATTATACCTATAAATGACATTTGCATTCCCCTTAATTTTTTGTTTATTTATAATATTTCCATTTTTAACATTTTTATACTTTTATTTAGTATGAATTTGCATTCCATTTGAATCAATTGTATAATTATCTTTATATATTAAATCTGATATTTTTACTACTTCAAAACCTTTTTGCTTAATATTTTTTATTAACATATCAAGGCTATCAGCTGTATGTTTTGTTCCATTATGAGTAAGTATTATATCTCCTGCTTTTATTTTATTATTTAGTCTATTCCACATTTCATTTCCTGTTAATCCTGTATAGTCTAATGTATCTAAATTCCACTGAATAGGATAATATCCATTTTCTTGTGCAGTTTTTATTACTGTATTATTATATTCTCCATATGGTGTTCTATACAAATTAGTTTTATGTCCTGTTATTTTTTCTATTTTATCTACACTCAAATTTATTTCTTCTAAATTTTTTTCTGAAGATAAATTATTAACATGTGGATGTGTATTACTATGACTTCCTATTTCATGTCCAGCTTCATATATCTTTTTTACTGCATCTGGATATTTATCTACCCAATCTCCTACCATAAAAAATGTTATATAAACATCATTTTCTTTTAAAGTTTGTAAAATATTATCTATATCATCTGCATTCCATGCACAATTCATTGTTAATGCTACTTTATTTTCTTTTGTTTGTACATTATATATTGGTAACATTTTAGTAGAATTTGACATTGTTTCAACTGCACTATTTTGTGAATTTTGCTTTATTCCACCTGCTACACAAAATAATAGTATTACTGTAATTACAGAAACCAAATATGCATTTATTTTTTGTCTATTAAAAATAAGAAACATAAAAAAACCTCCAATCCAAGCTATTTAATTATATGTTTAAATTCAAGGTTTATGATATATTAATTTCTATAATTATAAGAAGTTTAACAAATTATAAGTTACTTAAACATTTATTTTTTAATATTTTATCATGGTAACTTTATACATTTTTCGTCATATTATATATAAATAGCTTAAATAAAGCTAAAAAATGAAAGGATTGATAGTTATGGGAATGGAAGATAAAAAGCCTTTTTGTCCTATTTTAGATGTTGATGGCGTTATTTCTGGTGGAAAACAATTTGATTTAGATATAACTTTACCTGAAGATAATCGTGACGTAATTTATGGAGTTGTTAAAAATTGTTTTAAAGAGCCTGTTGATAATGCTGTTGTAAAACTTGTTGAAATAGTATGTGAACATGGAAAAGAAGAAAGAAAACCAATTGGCCATACTTTTACAGATAAAGAAGGAGAATTTGTATTTGGTCCTCTTTGCCCTGGAAAAGTATATGCTTTACAAATTTGGGTAAATGATACTAAAAAAATTAAAATATGTGCAAAATGTCATCATGAAGGTAAATGCCTAAAAGGTGAAAAACATGAAAAATGTGATTGTTTTATAAATTCTGAAGATGATCACGAAAAATGCGACAAATGTGACAAATGCGACAAAGAATAAAAAAAAATGAATTAGAAAGCTTTTTTCTAATTCACTTTTTTTATAGTTGCCTTTTAACCACCTTAATATTTCATATTATTTTTAAATAATGCCCATTTTTTTTACAAGTTTTTTTCCATTTTTCATAATCTTCTTTTTGTTCATCATATCAGACTCAGAATAAAGCATAATTAATCCTGTGGTAATTAATCCACCAATCATAACACCTTTTACAAATTTCATTTTTATCATTCCTTTCAAAAACTATTATTTGTAGTTTTTGTTTTTTTATTCAATTCTGACTAAATGTTACATTATAATAATTTTATGATTTTCTAATTTTTGAGCAAAGTGAATATATTTCATTTAGTGTAATAATAGCTAAAAAAATCCCAAAACATTTTCTTAATATTTTTACATCTGTATGTATTGAAATATTTGCTCCTATTATTGCTCCAATTACACCACAAATTGATATTAAAATAGCTAATTTTAAGTCTATATTTTTATTTTTTAAATTAACAATTATTGCTAATATTGATGTTGGAATAAAAAATATTAAATTTGTAGCTTGTGCAACATGTTGTTCAATATTCATAACAAATGTTAGCAAAAATATTAATATTGTTCCTCCACCCATTCCAATTCCACTTACAATACCTGAAACAATTCCAATTAGAATTTCTAGCATAAATTTTCCTTAACACAATATATTTAGGTTTTTATTAAGGTTTTAACCTATAAACCCTTTTGTTTAAATTAACATTTTATATGTTGCATATGCTAAAAATAGAGTAAAAATAATTTTCATAGTAGTTTCTGGTATTTTTTTTAATAATTTTGCTCCAAAAAAGCCTCCTATTGCTCCTCCTATGGCACACAAAATTGCTTCATTCCAATTTATAAAATTTCCTTTAAAATAAAAAAAGCTACTTACAATTACCATTGGTAATATACAAAATACTGATGTTCCTCTTGCTTTTGTTGGATTTATTTTTAGCATATAAATAAATGCCGGAACTAAAATCATTCCACCTCCTGTTGAAAATAATCCACTTATAATTCCAGCTAATAATCCTATTATTACTTTTTTCAATGTTTACCACATTCCTTTTTATTAGCTTTAACATTTTTTATGTATTTTATTCAAAATAAATTGGAACACTAAAAATTTATATATTTTTTTAATTATCTTCTTTATAATATTTTGTTCCTACCATTTTGTCTGGTAAATATTGTTGTTCAACATAATGGCCTGGAAAATCATGTGGATATAAATATCCTTCGTTATATCCTAAAGCTCTCATTTTTTCTATTGGTGCATTTCTAATATGCATTGGAACTTCTCCTGTGTCTTTATTTTTCACATCTTCTAAAGCTTTATTTATTCCTAAATAAGCTGCATTAGATTTTTTGGAAGTAGCTACATAAACTGCTGCTTCTGATAATAATATTCTTGCTTCTGGCATTCCTATCATATTTACTGCTTGCATTACTGAATTTGCAACAACTACTGCATTTGGATTTGCCATTCCAACATCTTCAGCAGCACATATTGTAATTCTTCTTGCTAAAAACATTGGATCTTCTCCACCATTTAATGCTCTTGCCAAATAAAAAATAGCTGCATCTGGGTCTGAACCTCTCATAGATTTTATAAATGCACTTATGTTGTCATAGTGTTCTTCTCCATTTTTGTCAAAAAAAACTTTTTTGCTTTGAACACTATTTTTTACTATTTCATCTGTAATGTTTATATTTCCGTTTTGATCCATTTTTGTAGTTAATACTGCAATTTCTAATCCATTTAATGCTGTTCTAACATCTCCGTTGCTTATTAATGCAAGTTTTTTTAATGTACTATCTTCTATTTTTATATTGTAATTTCCGCAAACCATCTTCTTTTTTTAATGCATTTTTTAATATTTTAAATATATCTTCTTGTGTTAATGGATTTAATTTTATAACCATAGATCTTGAAATTAAAGCTTTGTTAACTTCAAAATATGGATTTTCTGTTGTTGCTCCTATTAAAATTATAGTACCATTTTCAACATATGGTAAAAGTGCATCTTGTTGTAATTTGTTAAATCTATGTATTTCGTCTATAAATAATATACTTTTTCCAGATGGATTTAACATGAAATTTTTTGTTTCTTCAATAACCTTTTTTATGTCTGCTACCCCTGCAGTAACAGCATTTATTTTATAAAATTTATATTTAGTTGTTTCACTTATTACTCTTGCAAGTGATGTTTTTCCACATCCAGGTGGTCCAAATAAAATAATGCTAGATAATCTATCTGCTTTTATTGTTCTATATAAAATTTTATCTTTTCCGTAAAACATGTTCTTGACCTATATAATCTTCTAATGTCTTTGGCCTCATTCTAAATGCCAGTGGTTCATTACTGTTCACTCATGCTTCCTCCTTGCTATTTTCCTAAAGCTATTAATCCTTTTTTAATTAATTCTTCTGTTGTTAATTCGTTTTTATCTAATTTGTCAAATGCTTTTTCTATTTCTCTTTTGTTATATCCTAATACTTGAAGTGCTGCTATTGCTTCAGAAACTTTTTCATTATTTTTAATAATATTTTGCATTTTACTTTCAACTTGAGATTTTTTATTTAGTTGTTTATTTATGTTTTCAATTTGTTGTTCTTTTGTTATTTTATCTTTAAGTTCTAATATAATTCTTTGTGCTGATTTTGCCCCTATTCCAGGTATTGCTGTTAATGTTTTTATATCTTCTGAAATTACAGCTAAAGCAAATTCTGAAGGTTCACACATTGATAACATTATAAGTGCTGTTTTTGCCCCTACACCACTTACTCCTATTAATAGTTCAAACATTCTTAGTTCTTCTAATGTATTAAATCCAAATATGCTAATGTCATCTTCTCTTACTTTGTAATATGTATGTACTTTAACTATTTCTCCAATATTTCCTATATTTTCAATTCCTACATCAGACATATATATTTTATAGCCTAAACCTCCTACGTCTATAACAATATATCCTGTCATTTTCATTTCTAATTTTCCTTTTATATATGCTAACATTTTTACCTCTATCCTTTTTATGTATTATAAAAATACGTTGCTTCTAAGTCTGCTTCATGTGTTAATAAAGCTACTTTATATTTTTTATATGTTGCTGATATTGCATTATAGTTTTCTTTTGGTTCTGTATAACCCATATGCCAACGTATTGAATATTTTTCTTCTGGTGTTAATTTTATGTATTCTGTTATCATCATAACAGATTTTTCACCATGTCCATATGGAATAGTATCATCTATAGTATAATATGGTACTTTTTCCCATACACCTAATGCATTTTTTGCATTTCTATAGTCTGTTTTATAAAAATTTGTTTTACATATATCATGTAATAGTCCTATTAAAATTATAGATTCTTCTGGTATTTCTATTGGCTCTATGCAATTTTCTACTTTGTGTTTTAATATTTCGTATACTTTCATGCTATGTTCAACTAATCCGCCTTCATAATCTCCATGAAATCTTGTACTTGCAGGTGCTTTAAAAAAATCTGATTTTTCTAAAAATTTGATCAGTTCTTCTATTCCATCTCTTTTTACTGTTTTTAATAATTCTAAAAATTGTTCTTTCATATTTAATCTCATTCCTTTCTTAAGGCACAAAACTTTTGTTGCTATATGTTCTTTATTTTTGTGATTATAATTTGCAATTTATTATATTTTATTTTGAAATTTTATCATATTCATTTTTTAAAGTCAAATTAGAAACAGTATAGAAAAATTGAATTTGAAAAGCATATTTCAATGTTTTTAGTAGGTAGCATGATTTTAATAATTGTTGATTTAAAAATTGAATTTTTTTAGAATCTATGGTAAACTTTACTAAAAAAATGAAAGGAACTAACCTTTAATGAAATTTTTTAGAAAACTATTTTTATTACTATTATTTATAATATTAATTATTTCTACATTTTTATTTATAATAGGCTATGCTTATTATAGTAATGCTTTAAAAGAAGAACCTTTATTAACAAGAATTGATAAAATAACAAAACAAGAACACTACACGGCTTTTAATGAATTGCCAAAAAACTATGTAAATGCTGTGATTGCTGTTGAAGACCATAGGTTTTATAAACATGGTGCTATAGATCCAATAGGAATTGCAAGAGCTATTTATACAAACATTAAACACAAAGATTTAGAAGAAGGTGGAAGTACAATAACACAGCAAGTAGCAAAAAATGTTATTTTTAGTCAAGAAAAAAGCCTGCTTAGAAAATTAGGTGAAATATTTGCAGCATATGACTTGGAAAAAAATTATACCAAAGAAGAAATATTTGCATTATACGTTAATTCTTCCTACTTTGGTGATGGCTATTATAATATTTACTCTGCTAGCATGGGCTATTATAATAAACAACCAAAAGATTTAACCTTAGAAGAATGTGCTATGTTGGCTGGAATACCAAATGCTCCTTCTGTTTATTCTCCTACTGTAAATCCAGACTTAGCCAAAAAAAGACAAGAATATGTTTTAAGTAAAATGAAAGAATATAATTTGATTTCAAATTAAAAGCTACAAGATAATGGTTTTAATTAATAATATTGAAAAACAATAAAAATATTTCATTAAATATAACTAATTTCTCTTATAAATTATAAATATATAATTCATAATTTAACCTGTATAAATGTTACTATTTATACAGGTTTTTGATATATTTTATTTCCTTTTTGCATAAAAATTAGTAAAACAAATTTTATGTTCAAAAAGGAATGTGATTTTATATGAAATTAATTATATTTTCTAAAAAAATTTTTTATACTATTTTTATTATATTATTAATAATTTTCTTTGGATTTGTATATTCTTACAATAAAAATTTTATATCTGTTGCTTCTTCAAGTGAAATTAAAGATTTAAATTTAGAAAATAAATTAAAAAGCATTTCAAATAATGAAAAAGTTGCATATCTTACATTTGACGATGGTCCTACTCTTAAAGCAACAGCTAAAGTTTTAGATATTTTAAAAAAATGTGATGTAAAAGCAAGTTTTTTTGTTGTTGGCAAACATGTTAAAGAACAGCCAAATTTAGTAAAAAGGGCTTATGATGAAGGCCATTATATTGCAAATCATGGATACAATCATAATAATTCTAAACTATATAAAAGTGTAGATTCTTTTGTTCAAGAAATTAAAAATACGGATAATGAAATTGGAAAAGCTATTGGAGTAGAAAATTATTGTTCACACATTTTTCGTTTTCCTAATGGTTTTACTTCTAAAATTTATAAAAATGAAAAAAAACTAGCTTTAAAATCATTAGCTAATATGAATTATTATTATATTGATTGGAATTGCCTAAACAATGATTCTATAAAAAAGTATAGTTCTTATCAATTACTAAGTAATTTAAAAAAATCTTCTAAAAATAAAGATGTTTTAGTTGTTTTAATGCATGATACTGCAGATGTTAGTGATTCAACTTTAGTTTTAGAAGATTCTATTAATTATTTAAAAGAACAAGGATATATTTTTAAAAATTTTTATAATATAACTTCTACATTGTAAATATTTCCGCTTCCATCTAATTTTATATTATTTTTAACAATATTTCCATTTAAAACCACCTTGCTTTTTTCAACTTCAAAAATATTTTTACCATTTGGATTTTTTACTTTAATATTATACATACTTTCTTTCCATTTGTAATGAATACTATATTCTTTCCAGTCTTTCGGTATACATGGTTCTATTTTTAAATATCCTTTTTCTATTTTTAATCCCAATATATATTCTATACCTGTTTTATAATACCAACTACTTGAACCTGTATACCAAGTCCAACCGCCTCTTCCCACTAAGTTTCCAGCTCCATAAATATCAGCTGGAATCACATATGGTTCTACTTTGTATTTTGTTGCTGATTCTTTTGTTCTAGAGTGTTCTATAGGATTTATCATTCTATAAAATTCTACAGCCTTATCTCCAAATCCTAATATGCTTTCTGCAATTATTACCCAACAACTACTATGTGTATATTGTCCTCCATTTTCTCTTACTCCTGGCAAATATGCCTTTATATATCCTGGTTCTAATTTGCTTTTTTCAAATGGTGGATCTAAAAGCTTTATTATTCCATTTTCTTTGTCCACTAAATGATTTTCTAAGCTCTCCATAGAAATATATTTTTTATCATTGTCTCCTGCATTTGAAATTATACTCCAACTTTGTGCAATACTGTCTATTCTACATTCATCATTTTCCATACTTCCTAATACATCACCATTATCCATGTAAGCCCTTCTAAACCATCTTCCGTCCCAACCTTTTGTGTTTAAGGCTTTTTTTAGATTTTTCTTTATTTCTTCATATTTTATTGCTAAATCATTGTCATTTCTTTTTTGACATATATAAATAAATTCTTCTAAAATATAATACATAAAAAATCCAAGCCAAACACTTTCACCTTTTCCTTTATTTCCTACTGTACTAAATCCATCGTTCCAGTCTCCTGAACCTATTTTAGGCAAATTGTTTTCACCAAAATTTAAACTTTTTTCTATTGCTTTTGTACAATGTTTATATATGCTTTCTGCATATTCTGTTTGTTCATATTTATCATATTTTTCATCTTGATTTTCTCCTAATATTTCTCCTTTTAAATATTTTGTTTCTATATCTAAAATGGTTTCATCTCCTGTAAATTTTATATACTCTATTACTGAAAATACTAACCATAATAAGTCATCTGAAAATTTAGTTCGTATTCCTCTTTCATTTTCCTCATGCCACCAATGCTCTACATCTCCTTCTACAAATTGATGTTTACTGTGTTTTATTATTTGTTTTTTCAAATACAATGGATCTAAATATTTCAAACCTAAAGTATCTTGCAACTGATCTCTAAAACCATATGCTCCACCAGATTGATAATATCCGCTTCTACCATTTAATCTGCATGCTATTGTTTGATATGGTAACCAGCCATTTAACAAAATATTTATTGATTCTATAGGAGTATAAACTTGCACTCTTCCTAATAATTTCTTCCAAAATGTTTTTACATTATTTAATTCTTGTTTGCAATTTTGAACTTTACTATATTTATATGATATATTTTTGCAATCAATTAAATTGTTTTCTGCACCTAAAATAAGAGAAATTTCTTTATTCTCATAACTTTCTAATTCTATTTCTATTTCAAATGCTATACAACTACTTTTTCCTAACCCACTATCATTATTTAAACTAACCTTTTTTAAAGCTTGTGGGTTACTTATTCCATCTGTTCCTAAAAAGAATTTTTTATCACCTGTAAAAGATTTTATTTTTTCACTACCAGATATATAAATATCTATATTTTGCATATCATTTTTATATAATTTTCTGCCATACACTATATTATTGTTTTTATCATATACAACTTCTATATTTCCGTCTGTTTTTATTTCATCTTCTCCTATTACACTTTTTACATAATAATATAATTTTAATTTTTTCTTATTTAAATTTGTATTTTTTAATGTCAATATACCAATTTTACAAGCATCTTCTTTTGGAATAAATACTTCTAATTGTTGCTCTATTCCATCATTTTTGTGAACATACTTGCTATAGCCAAAACCATATATTATATTATAGTTTTTATCATCGGGTTTAGGATTTAAACCTAATGACCATGAATTTTGTGTTTCTAAATCTTTTAAATATATTATTTCTGATGGAATATCATAACATGGATTGTTTTCCCAACTTGAAACCCTATTTAATCTACTATTTTTATACCAACTATATCCACCCATATTTTCTGTTACGACTGTTCCAAAATTTTCATTTGACATTATATTACTCCAAACAGTTGGGAGTTTATTTTCTTTATTTACTTTTATTAAATATTCTTTTCCATCTTCAGAAAATCCACCAAATTCATTGTAATATTTAAGTTTTTTATTATTTTCTAATATATCTAAATTGCTATTATCTGTTTCTTTTATAACTACATTTTTTTCTTCACTACCAATATTTTTATATTTTGAAAAATATTCTTCTTCTAAATCTTTTAAATTGTTTTTTATTCCACCATTTTTACTATCTATAATAATTTCTGATACAAATTCTAATATTTCAATATCTTTTACATTTATTTCACTTTTTGATAATATAAATATTCCGCCTTTTATATTTTTTAAATATGCCATATGTTGATTCAATATTGAATTATCTATTTCTTCTTTCACATAATTTTCATAACTGTGTTTTTCTTCATCTAAAATAACAATTTCACAACTTACATTTTTTATTCTGAAAAATTCATAAGCTTTTAAAATTTCTTTTACAATATAACTATCATTTACATCAGATACTTTTAACAAAATTATTGGCAAATCTCCTGATATTCCATACTTCCACAATTCACTTTGTTTATATTCCTTTTGCTTTTTAATTTTTTTCATTTTTACACTTCTTAGTGGATTTTCAAAAACTAAATATGATAACATTTTTTGATATAACTCTATTTCATTTCCCTTTATTCTTAAATATCTGCTTTCTGCTTCTACTCTTGCTCTAGATAATTCAAATTCTTTTTTTACATTTTCTTTAATACTAAATTTTTCAATATTTTCATATACTTTTTGTTTTTCTTCTCCAACAGACATTACTAAATCTAATGTTACTTCTTCATTTGGCTTAATTTTTATAGTTCTTTTTAAAGCAATTATTGGTTCTGTTACAAGTCCTATTTTTTTAGTAAATGGAATAGAATTTTTTATCATTCTTGGTAATAATAAATTTCCTCTTCCGAATAAACTTTTCTGCATCTATTTCGTATTCTAAATCCCCAATTGTTTCACTACTTGTGAATAAATTAACTGCTAAATATAAATTTTCTTTGTTATTTTCTCTATTTTTTCTTTTTATAATTAATGAATTTGTTTTTTCATCAAATTTTGTTATTAAAAATAAATTATTAAATGCCGGATGTGCATAATCTTGCTCTTTTCTTGACAATACTGGTTCAAAATATGAATAAACTTCTATTATTTCTTCTTCATTTCCTATATTTTCTAATGTTACTCTTCTTAATTCTACAGGTTCATTTGATACAACTGTTGTTTCTATTTTTGTTTTTATATTTCCATTTGTAATTTCTTGTTCATCTTTATCTGGCATAAAACTTATTTGATATTTATTTTCTGTTTTTTCATTAAATTCGTAATTCGAACTCCAAATTTCTTTATTTTTAATATTTTTAAATGTAAAAAATATCCCTTGTGAATAATCATCTGTTTTTTTAAATCTATTTATATAAAAATCTTTATATTTACTTACTCCTTGTCCTTTTTGGTTTATTGCAACAACATAATTTTCATTTGAAATAAAATTGCCTGTTATTAGTCTTTCGTCTAACTTTTTATATGTGTTTTTAGCATAATTTTCATAATCCTTATATTTTAATTTTTCAACCTTTTCTTTCTTATCTTTTGTTGTAATAAATGTTTCTGGCATAGTTTCTTGCAATAATATAGTAACTGCTTCTATTTCTGGATTTTTTGTAAATCTTTTTTGCAGTATATTTGTATTAAATAAATTATTTATAGATAATAATATTAAACCTTGATGATGTGCCATATATGTTTTTACAATTTCAGATTTTTTACCTTTTTCTACCCTTTCAGGTGTATAGTCTATTGATTCATAAAATCCATATTTTCCATACATTCCTTCTTTTTCTAGTCTTTTTATATTTTCAATTTCTTCTTTTGGTACTTCATTTATTGCTAAAAATCCACCATAACTAGAAACAACCATTTCATCTGCTAATCCCCTTTTTAGTCCCAACCATGGAATTCCAAAAGCTTTATATTGATAATTTGCTTGTAAATCTTTTAAATTAAATGCAGATTCAGATATTCCCCATGGTATATTCAATTTTTTGGCATATTCAATTTGACTTTTTATTAAAAATTTACAAGATTCGTCCAACAAACTTCCTTCATATTTTGGAACATTTATATTTGGCATTAAATATTCAAAAGCTGTTCCTGACCATGAAATAAGTCCTTTATAATTGCCAAGTGTTGTTAGTGTTCTACTAAGACAATTCCAATGTTTTGCTGGTATATCTTTTTTACTTATAGCAATAAAACTTGCTTGTCTTGCCTCTGAAGCTAATAAGTCATAATAAGAATCTGTTAATTTATTTTCTTCTACATTAAATCCAATAGAAAAAATTTGTTGTTCTTTTTTATATAACAAAGAAAAATCTGTTTGTTCTATGGTTTTATCTAAAATTGCAATCATACGGTTTATTTCTTCATTTTTATCTGAATTTTTGTCTAATATTTCTATAAAAAATGATTTTGTTACATATAAATACCCTATTAAATTTCCACTATCTACTGTTGATATATACCTTGGATACAATGGTTGTTTTGTTTTTATATTATACCAATTATATAAATGACCATTCCATTTTGGTAATTCTTCAATTGTATTTATTATATTTATTAACAAATTTAAACATTTATTTAAATCAATATAATTTAAATCATATGCTGATATAACAGCTAGCAAAGATAGTCCAATATTTGTAGATGATGTTCTAGGAACTATTTTTTCTTTTCTTCCTTCTTGATAATTATCTGTTATTAAATAATTATTTTCTTCGTTTAAATAATTAGAAAAAAATTCCCATGTCTTTTTTCCTATTTCTAATACATATTTTTTTTCATTTTCATTTAATTTTTCAATTGCATCTTTTTTCTTTATATCTTTACTTATACTAAACATTACCCATGGAGAAATAATCCATAATACACCTATTACAATTCCAAAAAAATTTTTTGTTAATATACCTAGTGATATACTAATTAAACCTGCTATAAAATTAATTGACATTTGATTATAATATGAAACCAAGCTTGTTTTAGCCTGCTTTTCTGCTTCTTCTGAAGTCATCCATTCTAGAAAATGTTTTTTACTAATATATTTTCTATATAATGTTTTTAAAATTGATTTCATAGAAATATATGCTTTATATGGTAAATTACTAAATGTAATTATTGCTCTTAAAAAAATACCTTTTAGTCCTGATATTTTGGGATTAAATGCCTTTTGTTTTTGTTCTCCTTCTTTTTTTGAACTTAAATGATTTAATAATTCTAATATATATGGAAAAATTGAAATAATTGTTAAAATTAATATTACTGGATATATTTTTTCTTTATTTATTATACCTATTGTAATTGTTAATATCATTGAAAATAATATGCTTATTTCTAATAAACTTCTTCTTAAATTATCAAATATTTTATATTTTGATACCAAATTTAATTTACTATTTTTACCGTAACCATTTTGTTATTTGCCAGTCTCCTCTAATCCATCTTGAAAGCCTATTCATAAAACTATTATATTTTGTTGGATATCCATCCATTAGCATTATATCTGAAACAAGTCCACATCTTAAATAACTGCCTTCAAGTAAATCATGACTTAATACTGTATTTTCTGGAATTTCATTTTTTAGTACTTTAGAATAAACTTCTAAATTGTATATACCTTTTCCTGTAAATATTCCTTCATTGAAATTGTCTTGATATATATCTGAAATTGCATTTGTATATGAATCTATTCCACCTGCTCCTGCAAATATTTTAGTAAATATTGTTTTATAGCTAATATCTAGATTTATGCCGACTCTTGGTTGCATTATTCCATATCCTTCTATAACAATATTTTTATTTTTATCTATAACTGGTTTATTTAAAATATGTGCCATAGCTCCAATAAGCTCAAAAGCTGAATTTAATATAAGATCAGTATCTGCATCTAATGTAATAATATATTTTATTTCTTTTAAATTTTCTTTATTTTCTAAATCTTCAAATGTATTTACTCGAAATGGGTTTGCAATATTTGCCAGCAAATATTCATTTAATTGAGTTAACATTCCTCTTTTTCTTTCCCACCCCAAGTATGAACCTTCTTTTTCATTCCATTTTCTTTTTCTATAAATAAAATTGAAAATTGGAATATTATCTTCATTATTATATTTTTTATTAAGTTTTTCTACTTGTTCTTTTCCTTCTTTTATAACTTCATTATCAAAACTTTCTTCTATTTTATCACTTTCTGTACAATCACCTAATAATGTAAAATATATGTTTTTAGATTTATTGGCCAAATAATACACTTCAAGTTTTTTCATTAATTCTTTTACTTTTTCTTTCGAATTCAAAATTGTTGGAATAACAACCATTGTTTTATTTTCAATGTCTATTCCTTTAGAAAAATCAAGTTTTGGTATTATTTTAGGCTTTACTATTTTCCCTAAAATATATTGTATTATTTGTATTGTTAATTCTGAAACAGGTATTAATAATAACAATATACTCAAAAAATATACGAATACATTTTTTATATTTAACATATTTGTTATAAAAATTGATAAAATTATACTTATGCTTGCAGTTACTAATATAAATAATTTCATTTTTTTATTTTCATTCAATTTTTTTCTACTTTTTACTTGTAATTCTTCATATAATTTTTCTATTCCATTATCTATTATATAATAACCAATATGAGATTTTTTTAAGTCTTCTTCTTTATTATTTATAGCTAAATCTAGCATTTTTCTCGCTATATATATTTCAGAAATCTTTGTTTTTTTAGATATTTCTTTTATAGTATTTCTATAATAATCTTTTGTATTACTATCCATTTTATCATATACATTTGCTGGATCTAATCTTAAAATACTTTCTACTCCGTTTATTTTTTCAAATATTTCTAGAAAATTAATCCTTTGTATTTTTTTTATACTTGTTATACTATTACCTATTGAAACTTTTCTAAGTGCTATATCAAAATGTTCTTTTTTTATTACATCAGATACTGTCGTTCCAGTCATTTCTACTGTTTCTTCCAATGCTTTTAAATAGCAATAGCCTTTTTTTCCATATCTTTTTAAAATGTATGACATATATTCAACAAATGGATATTTTATTTCACTAAATGAATTCTTTGCTGCTTTATTTATAGTACTATTTTTAAATTTTAAATCTGATTTTTCTTTGTTCTCTACTAATCTTTCAACTATATTTTCAGCTCTGTATTTTTGCATTTGAACATTGTATATTTTTTCAGCTATTTCTCGAATATTTTCAATTATAGCTAATTGCAAAAATATACCAATATTCCATATTTCCTCCATGCTAAGAGTTTTTTTAGTTTGATATTCTTCTAAACATCTTTCTATTTGTTCTCTTTCTATTTTATTATCTGTATATGCTACTATTTCCCCAGCAAGTACATACACTCTTGCAAATCCTTTATACTGCCCATTTGCAATTCCCACAAAATTCGTATATTTTTTTAGTGTTAATTCTTTTTCTATTTGTTTTACTGTTTGTTCTATAATATATAAATTGTCTAAAAGCCACTCTCCTGCTGGATGAATACTTATTCCTAATTTTACATGTTCATTTAATATATTATATACTTTTTGTATTACTTTAAAATTTTCTAACATATGTGGAATAGGATATGTGATTTTATCAGATTTATTAACTATATTGTAATTTGATGCAATTTTTTGCAAATGCTTTCCTAATTGTTCTTCATCAATTAGAGTTCCATTTATTTTTAATACTTTTTCTTTACTCAAAAAATTCCACTCCTTGCTTTTTATGGTTTTATCCATATTGTTTGCAAAAAGTGGAAATTTTATACATAATATTAAATTATCTTTCTTCTTCAGCTTCAACTTCAGCAATTTTTTGTTCTAATTCTTTTTCTATCCTTTTTTGTCTTTCTTCATTTTTTTTCTGTTCTTGTTGTTCTTCATATTGCTTTATTATTTCTTTAGCACTTATACTAGGAACATACACAAGGTCTCCTTGCTCACCTCTAACATCTCCATCTCCATGAACATATTCAATGGGGATTTTTTCTGCTATATCCAAAAGATATTTCTCTAGCGCTGTTTGGCTATTAATATCTTCATTTGTTCCTTTAATTAGTTTTTCAAGTTTACGATTAACATTTGGGGAAACTTTCTTAACTACAGGTTCATTACCATCTGATGATTGAACTTCTTCTGATTCAGTGCGAAAGCAAGTTTCTTTTTCTTTTCCGTTATCAGTTGATATAACTATTATATTATTATTTTCATCATAATAAACATCAGTTACAATTCCATAGTCTTCTATGTACTCTTCATCTGTTACAGCTTGTATAATTGCTAACCTAATATTTTCTTTTTTTAAGGCTTTTAATTTATCAGCCAATATTTCTATTTGTTCATCAGTAAGTTTTTGGCCTATCATGCAATCTGCATAATGTATTGCTAGTTCTAAATTATTTTTATAATTTTCAGGCATATGAGTATTGCTATTTAATTCATTTTTTAAAATCTCTTGCATTGCTTTTACTTGATTATTTATATTTTCTTCATATAATTTTTTTAGAGCTATACTACCCGCTGATAATATAAATGTTAAACATAAACCTAAACTTCCTACTCTTCTAGCTATTCTCAATTTTCTTTTTCTAGATATTTTTGGCTTTGGGAGCTTACTTTTATTTTTCTCGCCTTCTCTGGATGTAGTCTTGTTTCTAGTTTTTCCATTTGTTTTAGGAATTTCGTATCCTCGCCTAAAATTATTATTCTTATTTTTACTCATTTAATCACTCCTAACTTTATTATTTTTATCTCTTTTATATTTAACTTATATAATATATATAATTATAAATTTTATAATAAACTATAAATTTCCTTAATATTTAAAATATTCCATATATATTATACTTCATATTTTATAATATGTCAATGTTTTATGTAGCTTAGATTAGTATAAAAAAAAAAGCTAAAATAAAAATATTTTTTTTACTTTAGCTTTTTTATATTTTATAAATTAATTTTGTGCATATGGTAATATTGCAATATGTCTTGCTCTTTTTACTGCTGTTGTTATATCTCTTTGATGTTTACTACATGCTCCTGTTGTTCTTCTAGGTAATATTTTACCTTTATCATTAATAAATTTTCTTAATTGTTCTGGGTTTTTATAATCTAATTCAAAGTTTTTATCACTGCATAATACGCATACTTTTTTTCTTTGTTTTCTGAATCTTGGATTATAATCTTCATCATAATTTTTATTATTTCTTTTATTTTGTTTTTTATCAGCCATTTTAATTACATTCCTTTCTTTCTGAAGATATATATTATATTCTTCATCTATTTTTAAAATGGTAGGTCATCACTTGAAGATACTTCAAAATCTGAACCCATACTGCCTGGTGCAGTATTTCCAAATGTGTTTTCAAATGAACTGCTTCCTGCGTCTTGTTCTCTTTTACTATCTGCAAAATAAGCTTCTTCTGCAACAACTTCTGTTACATAGTGTTTTTGTCCTTGATCATCATCCCATGTTCTTGTTTGAATTCTTCCTATAATTCCTACTTGTTGACCTTTCTTAAAGTATTTACTACAAAATTCACCTAGTTTACTCCAAGCTACTATATTTATAAAGTCTGCTTGTCTTTCTTCTCCTTGTCTAACAAATCTTCTGTTTACAGCTAAACTAAAAGATGATACTAGTGTGTTGTTTGTTTGTGTATATCTAGTTTCTGGATCTCTTGTTAATCTTCCCATTAAAATTACTTTATTCATTTATTATCATTCCTTTCTAAATATGCGAATAATTTAGAAAACTATCGCCTTTTAACTTTAAATAAAGGCCCTATCTTTATTTATATTTCTTTTGTTTTTATTTTTTTACAACGATGAATTTCATTATATCATCTGTAATTCTGTAGATTCTTTCAAGTTCTACTATGAAATCAGGTTTAGCTTCAAAGTTTATTAACATATATGTAGCTTCTGTACATTTTTTTATTTCATATGCTAATTTCTTTTTACCCATATTTTCAACTGATTCTACTTTACCATTTTCATTTATTAATCCTGTGAATTTTTCTTCTAATGCTTTTAGTCCTGCTTCGTCTAATTTTGGATTAACAATGATAACACTTTCGTATTTGTTCATTATTTTCACCTCCCTATGGATTTTTAACCTACATTTACTGTAAGTAGAGATTTAAAAGATTTTTCTTTTAAAGCTTTTATATTCTATCATATTTTTTTTTATTTATCAAGTTTTTTTTAAGACATTTTTATTTACAATATTTTTTTGAGACATTTTCATTTACTAGTCACAGTTTCTTTCGAAAATTTAATAAAAATATTGATATTTACATAAAAATGTGATAGGATATAAGTGTAGTTAGTAAATGTCTCTCGGTCAAATGGCAAAGGAGGAAACAGCATATGAGAAAAAAATATTTATCTGAGTGGATATACCGTACTCGACAAAAACAAGAACTTCGAAAAAAGGAACGGTATACTATAAAAGTCATCAAATTCCTTGGTGATTACAGTAGATTAGCAATTGTAAATATTGCCTTTATTGACAACATTAATAGCAGAGAGAAAAAAGGAAAGTACAGAGTGGATTTCTTCTTTCAAAAAAGACGAATGATGAAATCATTGAAGAAGGTGGTAAAAAGCCACAGTGTACACAACAACATTAGCACTTCGACGTTCGCTGAGCTAAAATCTTGGCGGCTTGAAAACTTTTCCAATTTCGAGGAGTTTGGGAATTGGTCTAACAGGATGATGGATGAGCTCAACTCATCACTATAAAAAGATCTACATTGTACTTAAAAGGTGGAAATCCGTAATTTCCACCTTACTTTTTTATAACCTACATTAAAATCTTATATTATTATCTAAAATTTCTAATTTTGTTGTGACTTATATGTATATATAATTTCTCCAAATTTCATCGAATTTACCTTATTTTTTGAGACATTTTCATTTATCAGTCACATTTTCTTTCGAAAATTTAATAAAAATATTGATATTTACATAAAAATGTTATATAATATAGATAAATGGTAAGTTATAAAAACTTTCTGATTGATTTATTAAGGAGGTCACTTAATGATTAGTAAGAAAAAACTTCGGCGACTGCGTTTGGAAAGAGTATGGCCGAACTATGAAAGGCTTATAAAAGCTTTCAAACATGCCGAACTGGTATGCTACTTTAGACTTCATAATGAAGAGCATCCTCACTACAATTTCGAAGAGGAAAAAAATATTGCCCTAGAATCTTTTTATAAGCTGTACTCGGCAGCAGAAACGAATGATTCAGACAATATTGCAAAAAATGAACTAGAAAACTGGTGTTTAACATCATTCAATGATGTCGAGAGCCTCATCGAATGGGAAAACAAAATGAATAAACGTTTTTTCGAGCTATACCACAGGGTGAAATTTTAATTTCACCCTTACTTTTTTATAACCTACATTAAAATCTTATATTATTATCTAAAATTTCTAATTTTGTTGTGACTTATATGTATATATAATTTCTCCAAATTTCATTGAATTTACCTTTTTTTGAATTTCCATTATAATAATTGGTAAAATTGATATAGCTAAAGTAACAATCCATTGAGTTTTATTTAAAGGAACCAATTTAAAAATATTAGCTAAACTTGGTATTAACACAACTATTATTTGCATTAAAAACCCTAAAATAAAACTACCAATAAGATATTTGTTTTCTAAAATTCCTACTTTAAATATAGATTGTTCACTTTTTATATTAAAACTGTGAACAAGTTCTAACAATCCTATAGAAATAAATGCCATTGTTCTTCCTACTTCTATTCCATAATATTTATTTCCTATACTAAATGCTACTAGTGTTAACATTCCTATCATTATACCTTCTACAATTATTTTGGTCCATAGTCCATCTGAAAATATACTTTTTTTACTACTTATAGGTTTTCTTTTCATAATATTTTTTTCTGGTGGTTCTAAGCCTAGTGCTATTGCTGGCAATGAGTCTGTAACTAAGTTTACCCATAATAATTGTATTGCAATAAGTGGTGATTTCATTCCTAATAATAGTCCCATAAATATTGTTACTATTTCACCAATATTTGTAGCTATTAGAAAATGTATGGCTTTTTTTATATTATCATATATATTTCTTCCTTGTTTTACTGCTTCAACTATTGTTACAAAATTATCATCTGTTAAAATCATGTCAGATGCGTTTTTGGCTACATCTGTCCCATTTTTTCCCATGGCAATTCCAATATCTGCACATTTTAGTGCTGGACTATCATTTACTCCATCTCCTGTCATTGCTACAACTGCACCTTTTTTTTGCCATGCTTTTACAATTCTTACTTTGTGTTCTGGTGTAACTCTTGCAAATACACTACAATTTTTTATTTCATCTTCTAATTGTTTTTGAGTCATTGTGTTCAATTCTTTTCCTGTTAATGCTTTGTCTCCATTATTAAATATTTTTAATTCTTTTGCAATTGCTTTTGCTGTTTCAAGATGATCTCCTGTTATCATAACTGTTTTTATTCCAGCATATTTACAAGTTTTTACTGCTTCTTTCACTCCTTCTCTTGGTGGATCTATCATTCCTACTAAACCAACAAATATTAGGTTATTTTCTATTGTGTCTGATTCAATTTTGTCTGGTAAAACATCTACATCTTTATATGCTACAGCAATAACTCTTAATGCATTTTCAGCCATTTTTTTATTGTCATTTTTTATTTTTGATTTTTCTATTTTCTCGTTTGTTTCTTTTTCATCAATTTGAAAATTACATCTATCTATTAACACATCTGGTGCACCTTTTGTTATTATTCTATATTTTTCTCCTATTTTATGAATTGTTGTCATCATTTTTCTGTTAGAATCAAATGGTATTTCATTTATTCTTGGCATTTCATAATATAATTTTGACTTTTCTTTAGATTTTTCTAATCCAAAATTAACAAGTGCAACTTCAGTTGGTTCTCCATTTATTTCTGTTTTTCCATTAATATATAAAATATTACAATCTGTACACATTGTTGCAAGTTCTGATGTGAATTCTATATTTTTTGACTTTATTTCTACTACTTTCATTTTGTTCTGTGTTAATGTTCCTGTTTTGTCTGAACATATTACTTGGCTACTACCTAAAGTTTCTACTGCTGGAAGTTTTCTTATTATACTATTCTTTTTTGCCATTTTTGTAACTCCGTATGGATAATACTATTGTTACAATTGCTGGTAAACCTTCTGGTATAGCTGCAACAGCCAAACCAACAGAAGTCATAAACATTTCCATTGGCTCTATATTTTTAATTAAACCAATTATAAATATTACTAAACATATTGCTAAACATACTATACCTAATATTTTTCCTACCTGCCCTAATTTTTTCTGTATAGGTGTTTCTGGTGCATTATCTTCTATTATCATGTTTGCTATTTTTCCTACTTTTGTATCCATTCCAATTTCAGTAACTACTGCTTTTCCGCTTCCATTAACTATTATGCTTGTCATAAATGCCATATTGGTCATATCACCTAAATCTATATTACTTTTACATATTTTTTCTGAATCCTTTAGTACTGGTTCCATCTCTCCTGTTAAACTTGATTCTTCTATTTTCAAATTATGACTTTCTATTATCCTTCCATCTGCTGGAACAAAATTTCCCGCTTCTAGTATTATAATATCTCCAGGAACTAGTTGTTCTGCATTTATTTCGTATATATTTCCATTACGTATTACTTTTGCTTTTATTGGTGCCATTTTTTGCAATGCTTCTATAGATTTTTCAGCCTTTTCTTCTTGTATTACTCCCATAAATGCATTTAATATTACTATTGCTATTATAATTATTGAGTCTATATAATCGTTTTCTCCTTGCATATTTGAAACTACTGCTGATATTATAGAAGCAAAAATTAAAATTATTATCATAAAATCATTAAATTGTTTTATAAATTTTATAATAAATGTTTCTTTTTTGCTTCCTTTCAGTTTATTTGTGCCATATTGCAATTGCCTATTTTTTACTTCTTCTTCGTTTAAACCTGTTTTTCTGTCAGTTTTTAATTTTTTAAAAACCTCTTCTTTTCTTAATGTTTCCCACATATAAACTCCTCCTATATGTAATAAAGTTAAGCTTTTACACTTAACTTTATTTGTTCTTTTATAAATTTATATGTGGCTTGTACCTTAATTATTACTGTTTTAAATATACTGTTTTTGTATCATAAGCTAATTCTATATTTTCTTCTTTTAATATTTTCATTATTTTACAGTTTATATCTTCTCTTTCACTTAAATAAGATGGATAATCTACAGAATCTGTATAACTGCAAATTAATACGTTTAAACCGTTGTCTGCAATTGTATCAAATTTTACTATTATAGAGTCATCAAAAATTGCATCTCTTGCTTGTAGCATATCATGTACTCTTTTTTTGAATATTTCAAGTTTTTCTAATGGTGTGTCTTGTGCTAAACATAAGTTTGTGCGGTATCTTCTTTTTTCCATTTTACTCCAATTTGTTATAGAGGCACTTGATATAACTGAATTTGGTATATTTACTAATGCATTTTCAAAAGTTCTAATTCTTGTACTTCTAAATGTTATATCTTCAACTGTTCCTTCATATTCACCCATTTGTATCCAATCACCAACTACAAATGGTTTATCTAAAAATATTACTAGCCCACCAAATAAATTCTTTGCTGTGTCTTGTGCTGCTAATGTTACTATAACACCACTAACTCCAAGTCCTGCAACTAAGCCATTTAGGTTAAATCCTAATTCTGTTATTACCATAAATCCAGCTATAATATATATAATTGCTCTTACTGTTTTTAATATAAATTGAAACATTGAATCTTCTATGTTTTTGTCTATGTGCTTTTTCATTTTTTTCACTAATGCTGAATTTGCTGAAAAACTTTCTGCTATTCCTCTTGCAAAAACAATTATTGAAACTATTTTAAATATTTTTGTTACTACATTCATTACTTCTTTAGATATGTTTAATGGCTGTTTTAAAAATATAATTGCTAAATAAAATCCTAATATTATAAAAAATATTCTTAGTGGATTATAAAAAGCTCCTTGTTTTATTTTTTTTGAATTTTTTTCTTTAAATTTAAACATTTTTATAATTGCATATGAAAATGCTGAACTAAAAATTCTAAAAAATATTATTATTCCTATTGCTACCCATATATCTATAATTTGCACTGTAGTTATGCTTTGAAAAAAACTAATTATTTGATTCATTTTTTCCTCCGTATTTATATTTTTTATCCCATATAATCTCTTAATTTTTTGCTTCTGCTTGGATGTCTTAATTTTCTAAGTGCCTTTGCCTCTATTTGTCTAATTCTTTCACGTGTTACATCAAACTCTTTTCCTACTTCTTCAAGAGTTCTTGCTTTTCCATCTTCTAGTCCAAATCTAAGTTTTAATACTTTTGCTTCTCTTGGAGTTAATGTGTTCATAACTTCTTCTAGTTGTTCTTTAAGCAATGTGTATGCAGCTGAATCATGAGGTGCTGGACTGTCATCATCTTGAATAAAGTCTCCTAAGTGACTGTCATCTTCTTCTCCTATTGGTGTTTCAAGTGAAACTGGGTCTTGTGCAATTTTCTGAATTTCCATTACTTTTTCTACAGGTATTTCCATTTCTGCTGCAATTTCTTCTGGTGATGGCTCTCTTCCTAATTGTTGTAGTAAATGTCTTGATGTTCTTATTAATTTGTTTATTGTTTCTACCATATGAACTGGTATTCTTATAGTCCTTGCTTGATCTGCTATTGCTCTTGTTATTGCTTGTCTTATCCACCATGTTGCATAAGTACTAAATTTGAAACCTTTTGTATAGTCAAATTTTTCTACTGCTTTTATTAATCCCATATTTCCTTCTTGTATTAAGTCTAAAAATAGCATTCCTCTTCCAACATATTTTTTTGCAATACTTACTACAAGTCTTAGGTTAGATTCTGCTAATTTTTGTTTTGCTTCTTCGTCTCCTTGTAATATTCTTTTTGCTAAGTTTAATTCTTGATCAAATGTTAGTAATGGAATTCTACCTATTTCTCTTAAATACATTCTTACTGGGTCATCTACATTTATTCCTTCATAACTTGTATCTGTAATTTGATCTAATTTAAGATTTTCCACTTCTTTTAAATCTTCTATGTCTGGCTCTTCGTCTAAATCATCATTTAATAAATCTACTCCAAGTTCTTCAAATGCATCAAAAACTTTATCAATTTGTTCTGGGTTAACATCGTCTAATTCTGTAGCTAAATCTCCATATGTTATTTTTCCTTTTTCTTTAGCTTTTTTTAATATTTTACTAACTTTTTCATTTTTTATTTTATTTTCTTCTGCACTATTTTCTTGATTTTTGTTATTGTTTTCTTGATTATTCATTGCCTTTTTCTTTACTGTTTTTCTTGCTTCTTCTATTTTTTTTATATTATCATTTTCTTCTGACATGTTTATCCTCCTATAATTTAAAAATTATTTAATTCTAGCTAATTTTATTATAATGTCATTTAGTTCTTTTTCTAAGCTCTTTTTTTCTTCTTGATTTATATCTTTTTCTAGCATTTCTAATATTTCGAATTTTCTGTTGTTTAGTTTTTCTTTTTCATAACTTTGCATTATATCATCAATTGCTTTTTCTACATCTTTTATTTCGTAATCATCTGCCATAATTTCAGTAATATGGCTTTGTTCTTCTGGTTCTAGTGCATCTATAATGCTATTTATGTTATTGTTTCTTTTTGAAAATTCTTCATATAATTTACTAGCTATACTTTTATTTATTTCATCTTTAAAGTCTTCTATTTTTATATTTTGTCTTATTATTTCAAAAATATTTAAATCTCCTATAAGTAATATAGAAATTATTGTGTTTTCTCTTTTTCTTACTGCTTTTGATACTTGTTCTTTTTGAATCTTTTTATGTGTTATTACTGGCTTATTTTTTTCAAGTACTTTCTCACTTTTGTTTGCTGAATATGTTAGTTTGTTTACTTCAGCATATATTGCTTCTTTTGATATATCATATTGTTTTGATATTTTTTCAATATATACTTCTTTTTCCATGGTGTTGTCCACTTTTGATATAAGTTTAGCTATTTCGTTTAGAAATTTTATTTTGTCATTTGTGCTTTCTAAATTTAAGTTTTGTTTTAGTACTTTTACTTTAAATTCTATAACAGATAATGCTTTTTCAATTAAATTATTAAATCTTGCATTACCGTATTTTATTATATATTCATCTGGGTCTTTTGCTCCATCCATTTGTAGTATTCTTATGTCACACCCCATGTCTTGCAATATGTCTAATGCTCTTATTTTGGCAGTAAGCCCTGCTTCGTCAGAATCGAAACTTAGTATTATTTGTTCTGAATTTTTTCTAAGTAACCAACCTTGTTGCTGTGTTAATGCTGTTCCTAATGGTGCTACTACATTTGTTATTCCTCTTTGGTGTAATGATATTACATCCATATAACCTTCTACTACTAGTATTTTTTTTATATCTCCTTTTTTGGCAACATTTAGTCCAAATAGGTTTCTTCCTTTACTATATACTACATTTTCTGGTGAATTAATATATTTTGGTTTTGAGTCATCTAAAACTCTGCCACCAAATGCTATTACTCTGCCTCTTGCATCACATATTGGAAACATGAGTCTATTTCTATATCTGTCTATATATTCTCCTCTTTCGTTTCTATTTATAAGACCTGATTCAAACATTTCTTTGTCTTCAAAGCCTTGTTTTTTAAGTTCTTTGTATAGTTCGTTAAATTTACCTGAAAATCCAATTTTGAAAGATTTTAATGTTTCGTTACTTAATTTTCTTTTTTTTATGTATTCTTGTGCTATTTTTGATTCTGGTTTATATAGTCTTTCATGATAATAGTTAGCTGTAAATTCGTTTAGTTTATATATCTTGGATTTAAGTAATTCTTTTGCACTATCTCCATTATTTTCTAATGTTGGTAATTGTATATTTGACCTTTCTGCTAACATTTGAACTGCTTCTATAAAGTTTATTCCTTCTATTTTTGTTAAAAATGTGAACACATTTCCTCCAACTCCACAACCAAAACAGTGAAATATTTGCTTGTCTGGTGATACTGAAAATGATGGTGATTTTTCATTGTGAAATGGACATAACCCAAAAAAGTTTCTGCCACTTCTTTTTAGTCTTACATATTGTGATATTATATCTACTATGTCGTTTGATTGTCTAACTTCTTCAATGATTTCCTCACTATATCTAAACATTTTTCCTCACTTTCCTATTATTTACCTATTTTTTTGCTATTTTAATATACATAATTATATTATTCGACGTATTTTACATAAATCCTTCTTATTAAACAAAAAAAGCATTAAAGAATTTAATTTTTATTATATAAATTCTTTAATGCTTTAAAATGTTATAATAAGTGCTTTTTTATACAAATTCTGCTTTTTCTACAATTTTTGCTATTTTATATATTAGTCTTTGTTTCTCTGGAGTACAGTTTATTATAATTTCATACAAATCTTTATCTAAGTATTTTTTGCTGCTTGTTGTTGTTCCACAAATTAGTTCTTCCATTTCAATGTTTAGTGCTTCACATATTTGTGATAATCTTTTTAAGTTTACTTTTGAACTTCCTCTTTCTACTCTGCTTATATATGCAATTGTTACGTCTATTTCTTCTGATAATTTGTCTTGTGACCAGTTCTTTTTTAGTCTTGCTTTTTTTATTCGTTCTCCTATTAATTTGTAGTCTATTTTCATATTCATTCCTCCTTTATCATTTGTAAATATAACACTATAGGTTTAATATGTCAATAGTTTTTTATAATTTATATATAAAATTTTATTACCTAGTTATAATCTATAATATTTCTTCTGCATATTTGTTATTTACAATATTTTCATATGGTACTTTTTCTTTTAACTCTCCTGCAGATATCATAACATCTTCTAATCTTTCAAAAGCTTCTTTTTCTAAAATTGGTGTATCATTCCAAGCAGAAATATTTTTATAGCTTTCTACAGCTGACTCTAACATTTCAATACTAGTATCTGGGAAAAAACTTTGAATTTCTTGTGCTATTTCATTTGCAGAATGATTTTTTACCCACTGTTGTCCTTCATATACGGCTTTTGTAAATTTTTTTATAATTTCTTGATTCTTTTCTATATAACTTTTTTTAGCAAAATATGCTGTATATGGAATATCTCCAGCAGCTTCGCCAACTGAAGCAACAATATATCCTTTATTTTGTTTTTCTGTAAGTGATGCTGTTGGTTCAAATAATGTTACATAATCTGCATTTCCACTTGCAAAAGCTCCAGCCATTAAATCAAATTTTATGCTGTCATCTAAAATAACATCTTTTTTGGGATCAATACCATTCTTTTTTAAGACATACTCTAATGTCATATACGGTACTCCTCCCTTTCTTCCAGGTATTATTGTTTTCCCTTTTAAACTTTTCCAGTCAAATTTTTCTACATTATTTTTAGCAACCAAAAATGAACCATCTTTTTTAGTCATCTGAGCAAATACTTGGCAATAATCTTCTTTTCCTTCATTATAAACATATATTGAAGCTTCAGGTCCTGCAAAACCTATATCACATTGATTGCTAAGTACAGCTGTCATAACTGCATCTGCCCCTTGACCTGTTGTTAATTCTATTTCAATTCCATTTTCTTTAAAATATCCTTTATTTATTGCAATATATTGTGGAGCATAAAAAACAGAACGTGTTACCTCATTTACTTTTATGTTTTTTATTTCTTCAGATGTATCTGTTTTTTGTTTTTTTACTATACGTACACCTAATGCTACAAAAAGCATTAATATTATAACTATAATATATGTTATTACTCTTTTATTCATATCACACCTCCTTTTTGCTATTTTATGTTAATTTTTTGCTTTGTGTGATATAATTTAAACTATAAAAATTTGCCATATTTCATTATTAGTTTTTCTAATATCATTACTGCTAAATACATTATACCAGCTACAATTCCTAAAATAATAACACTTGCCATTACTAAATCTAGTTTAAATACTTGACCTCCATAAACTATTAAATAACCGTAAACCTGCTTTCGAAACCAAAAATTCTCCAGATATAACGCCTACCAAAGAAAGTCCTATATTTACTTTTAATGAATTTATAAATGTAGATAAATTTGCTGGAATAATTATTTTTGTCAATATTTGAAATTTTGAGCAATTAAATGTTTGTGCCATCTTTATTATTTCCTTGTCAGTTTTTAAAAATCCATTTAGATTTTCCAAAATTGTTACAATAAGAGAAATTGCAATAGCCATTACAATAATTGCTGGTGTTCCAGCTCCTACCCAAATTATAATAATTGGTCCTAATGCTACCTTTGGCAAACTATTTAATACCACTAAATATGGTTCAGCTACTTTTGAAAGAAATTTTGACCACCATAAAATTATTGCTATTATTATTCCTATAAATGTCCCTAATAAAAAGCCAATAACTGTTTCATATACTGTAACACCTATATGTTTTGATAAGTCATTTGAGCCTAAATTAATAAGAGTTTTCCAAATTCTTGATGGATTACTTGTTATAAAACTATCTATAATGTTTTTTCTAGCTAGCCATTCCCATATAATTAAAAAAAGTACAAGAATTCCTACCTGTGTAATTAAAACTAACATGGATTCTTTCTTTCTATTTTTTATATATTTTCTTCGCTCTTCTGAAATAAAAATTTTACTATTTATTTTCTTTAAAATTTTCATAATATTTATCACTTCCTATCTTGTTAAACTTTTTCTATACCAAGTTCTTGCCATAACATATTAAAATATTTACTAAATTTTGGACTTTCTCTTACATTTATAGGATTTTTATTTTCTATATCAAATTCTATTTTATGAATGTCTTTAATTGTTCCTGGTCTTTTACTTAATACTAAGACTCTGTCTGACATACTTATTGCTTCTGGTTGATATAAAAATAGACAGTTTTAATTTTTATTTTTGGCTAATCTAAT
>CAKPHJ010000010.1 GCA_934157205.1 uncultured Clostridia bacterium | reverse complement strand
GTCATGCAAGTTTATGAGGACGAACACTTGTGGATAGTTGTCACAGTTATTAAATATTTTTGAAAGGTGGTTTTCACTCATGTATTCTTATTTTGTTGGCATTGATATTGCCAAAAATACTCATTGGGCTTCTTGCTTATGCTGGATTAGACCCATCTGTTATTCAATCTGGTAACTTTCAGGCAAGGTCTACTCGAATGTCAAAACGTGGTTCTGGAATGCTTAGATACTCTCTTGTTTACTCTGCTCATAATGTTGTTAAAAATAATAAAACTTTTAGAAATTACTATGAACTAAAACGTTCACAGGGTAAATCTCATTACTGTGCTCTTGGACATGTTGCTCATAAATTAGTTCGTATCATATTTAAAATGTTAAAAGATAATGTTGCATTCAACCTTGATTAACTAAATATTGACTTTTCAATGTGTTAAGCCATTTTTAAAAAATTGAGTAAAAACGGTTATTAAAGTTGACCTTTTTTTCTATAAAAATTTTTCAAAAATTTTTTATTTTTCTATTGACTTTTCATAGTTGGTCTCCATTCTTTTTTTATATGTAAAAATATAAAAAAAGAAATGTCAACATGTTTTCAATGTCTACATTCCTTTATTTCCAGTCAATTTTGTTCGCATAATTTTATTTTTGTTGACAAAACGAACTGATTTTATCAATTTTTGAGTTTATAAAACCGTCTGTAATCCAGCATTTAAGCATTCTTCCCGTGACAATTCTTATACTTTTTACCCGAACCACATGGACATGGATCATTTCTACCTATTTTTGGTCCTTCGTTTCTTACTGTTCTATCAACATCAGTTCCAATTTTAGAACCTCCATCTACACTATGAATAGCTTCTAAAGCTGCACCTGTTATTTTTACAGTTTCTTGACGTTTTGCTTCGCCTTGTTGTCTTATATGCATTAATATTTTAGTTACATCTACTTTTATGTCATTTATCATTTCGTCAAACATATCAAGACCTTCTATTCTATATTGAACAACAGGATCTTTTTGACCATAAGCTCTAAGTCCAATACCATTTTTAAGTTCGTCCATGCTATCTATATGGTTCATCCATTTTTCATCAACAACTTTAAGCATTACAACTCTTTCAAGTTCTCTCATTTCTTCTGAACCAATTTCATTTTCTTTTGCTGTATAAATTTCTTTTGCTTTTTTTAGTAATTCTTCTTCAATTGCTTTTGGATTTTTTTCGTTTTCTTTTATAAAGTCTAATATATCTATACCAAAAATATTTATTATTTCTGTATTTAAAGATTCTATGTTTACTTCTGATGTTTCTGGATCAATGTATGTTTGTACAACACTTTCTGCAACATATTCCATCATTGAAATTATATTATCATGGATATTTTCACCGTCAAGTACTTGTCTTCTTTGTTTATATATAATTTCTCTTTGGACATTCATAACATCATCATATTTTAATACATTTTTACGAATGCTGAAGTTTCTTCCTTCAACTTTCTTTTGTGCGTTTTCTACTGCATTAGATATAATTCTTGAATCTATTGGCATGTTTTCATCTGCTCCTAATGTATTATATACTTTAGTTATTGCATCTCCACCAAATATTTTCATTAGGTCATCATCTAATCCAATATAAAATTTAGATTCACCAACATCACCTTGACGACCACTACGTCCTCTTAACTGATTGTCAATTCTTCTTGATTCATGTCTTTCTGTTCCTATTATTTTTAATCCACCAGCATTTATTACTTTTTCTTTTTCTTCTTTTATTTCTTCATCATATTTATGTGACAATTCTTTAAATTGTTCTCTTGCTCTTATAATGTCTTGATCGTCTGTTTCATAATATGTGTCTGCTTCTTCTATTAATTGGTGAGGAACTTTATTTCTTGTCATTTCTTCTTTTGCTAAGAATTCACTGTTTCCTCCAAGCATAATATCAGTTCCACGACCAGCCATATTTGTAGCTATTGTAACTGCTCCAAATTTACCAGCTTGTGCTACAATTGCTGCTTCTTTTTCATGTGATTTTGCGTTTAATACTTCGTGTTTAATTCCTTCTTTGCTAAGTAATTTGCTTAGTTTTTCTGATTTTTCAATTGATACAGTACCAACTAATACAGGTTGTCCCTTTTCATGGCTCTTTTTTATGCTTTCAACTATTGCTCTATATTTTGCATTTTCGTTTTTATATATAACATCATTTTCATCTTTACGAACCATAGGTTTATTTGTTGGAATTTCAACAACATCTAAATTATAAATTTCTTCAAATTCTCCAGCTTCTGTCATAGCTGTACCTGTCATACCAGATAACTTTCCATACATTCTAAAGAAGTTTTGGAATGTAATTGTAGCAAGTGTTTTTGATTCATCAGCAATTTTAACATGTTCTTTTGCTTCTATTGCTTGATGTAAACCATTATTATATCTTCTACCATACATTATACGACCTGTGAATTCGTCTACAATTAATACTTCTCCATCTTTTACAATGTAGTCTATATCTTTTTTCATAACTCCATGAGCTCTTAATGCTTGATTTACATGATGTACTAATGTTGAATTCTCTAAGTCATTAAAGTTTTCAAGTCCAAATTCTTCTTCTGCCTTTTTTATTCCTTTTTGTGTTAATGAAGCTGATTTTGCTTTTAAGTCTACTATATAATCATATTTTTCATTTTCTTCTGCTTGGTTAAAGTCTTTAACATCTTCTTCTACTATAACTTTTGGTGTTAATTTTTTTACAAAAGTATCAGCTTTTTTATATAAACCTGAAGACTCATTAGCTCTACCAGAAATAATAAGAGGTGTTCTAGCTTCGTCTATTAATATACTGTCTATTTCATCTATTATTGCATAATGTAAACCTCTTTGTACTAATTGATTTTTATAAATGACCATATTGTCTCTTAAATAGTCAAACCCAAATTCATTATTTGTACCATATGTTACATCTGCATTGTATGCTTCTTGTTTTTCTTTTGGCTCCATTCCAGCAACTACTAAACCTACAGATAAACCTAAAAATTTATATAGTTTTCCCATCCATTCACTATCTCTTTTTGCTAAATAGTCATTTACTGTTATAACATGCACACCTTTTTCTTCTAGTGCATTTAAATATACTGGCAATGTTGCTACTAATGTTTTACCTTCACCAGTTTTCATTTCTGCAATTCTTCCCTGATGTAAAATGATACCACCTATAAGTTGTACATCGAAATGTCTCATGCCTAAAACTCTTTTAGATGCCTCTCTAACTACAGCAAATGCTTCTGGTAAAATATCATTAAGTGTTTTTCCATTTTTAAGTTGTTCTTTAAAATATGGTGTTTTTTCTCTTAATTGATTATCACTTAATTTTGACATTTCTTCTTCTAAACTGTTTATTTTTTCTACAGTAGCCATTACTCTTTTTACTTCTTTTTCGCTATATGATTTGAATATTTTTTTGAATATGCTCATTTTACTTTCAATCCCTTCTTATGTTGTTTTATTTGTTCAAAACTTTTTTCTCTGATAATATATCACTAAAATTAATTTTTAGCAAGTTATTTGTAAAAATTTAGAATAAAAGCCATACATTTACACTTGTTTATATGTATGACTTTTATTTTATTTATATTTTGTTTTTAATTTTGATACTGGTTCTTTAATTCACTTAAGAATTTCCGTCCAGTTGTGTCGGCAGCATTTATTGTTGTGTAAATTTTTCTTCTGTTTTTACTGCATCTTCTTGCGTTTCTGTATCTTTTTTTGATTTTTTCTGAGCAGCAAGTTGCTCGGTTCATTGCTTCAATGAAATATCTGGATTCCTTTTCATGAAATTCTACTACAAACATTCCATTTTCCACATAAATTTCCATGCTTACTTGCATTCTTTTTTTCTTTGCATACAAAATATTCTCCTTTTCTCTGGCGTGTTCTATAAATAGTACACTTGGTCTTACGCTTTTTATAATATATTATATGCATGAGAAAAGAAATTATTACTGATTTTATTTGTTTATAATAATATTTTTATATTTATATACTGCGTATAATTATAGTAAATTTATTATAATATGTATATAAAGTTATTGCATTAGCATAAAAATAAATCCCCCAGTTATAAAACTGAGGGATCCCTGTCAAAGTCTCCAGCCGTAGCGCTCTACATAGCGTTTCGGTTCCATAGTTATTCCGGGTGCAATAACCTTTTTGCACGTTTTAGACACATTTACTATCCTGGATTTCCTGTTTCCATCGCTTCTAATAAATCCGTTCAGCTTTCTTGCGTACTTAAAGGCTTTTGAGCCTTCAAATACGAATACTAACACTTGCCCTTTGGGGATGTATCCCCATTGAAACATATCATCATAATTATAATACCGCATTAAAGTTCCTTTCTCCGGTCCCCTATAACCTAGGGGCTCTTTTCCTAATAAACTAACTTAAAACAATTATACTATAGGTAAACATAAAAAGTCAATACCTTATAATATTTTTTTAATAAAAAACTAAAATAGTAAAAAACTATCATTATAAAAAAATCCCCAGTATAGTTTATAATAATTATATCATAAATATACTGGGGATTTTTCACCCTAGACAGCTATCATACAGCTGTTTAAATTCTTCTACACTTATTTGTTCCTGTTCTTTTGGTAGGTACACTACCAATAGGCACATAACCAATTTTACTTTTTCATCCTTTAGCATATACATTTTGCTTACTGTTGATTTTATGTTTTTCTTGATAAATTCTTTCTGGGCAATTTTCGCTGTCGGTCTTGTTTCGTACATCACTAGCATAGTCCTTTCTTGCTTTGTTATTCCAATCGGAAATGCCATATTTTTCTCCTTTGCTCCTGTCCCTATATCTTCTAGGGCACTTTCAAAAACAACTTAAACCAATTATACTTTAAGTATACATAAAAATCAATATTTTTTTGCATATTTTTTAAAAAAAATTAATATATATGTATAAAGTTTATTGTAATGGAGAGATTCTAATGTTTATTTATAATATAAAATTAAACGGAAGTAAAATTTTCAAATACTTTCTAATCGTAGTTATATCATTTATTATATGTATATCTGGATTTATAGTTTTCAAAATATTTAGTGGAGCAAGTAATGCTTCAAAAAAAGATAGTTCATGTATTCCCTACAATCAAGTTTCAAAAATTTCATCATCAAATTATACAAATGTATTAAAAGCAGTTCATGAAAATATAGATGATTACGTTGGAAAAAAGATTAATTTTATTGGTTACATTTATAGAACATATGACTTAAATGAAAATCAGTTTATACTTGCAAGAGACATGATTATTTCTTCAGATTTCAAGTCAGTTATTGTTGGTTTTTTATGTGAATGTGACAATTCTAGTTCTTTTTCTGATGGTACATGGGTTGAAATAACAGGAGAAATAACAAAAGGCAACTATCATGGTGATATGCCAATTGTAAAAATTATTAATATAAATCAGACTGACAAACCAAATGATGAAATGGTTTATCCTCCAGACGAAGACTATATTCCAACAAATGGATTAATATAATTATGATATTTACTTTTTGCCAATTCCATGCTAAAATATTGTGTATAAATATTTTTAGAAAGGAGATTATGGTTCTATTAATAATACATGTTATATGAAAAACTAGAACATAAAAAAATTAAAATATCATTTATTAATATACCATATAAATATTTTATGAAAAACGAATTAATATTAATACTTGACTTTGGTGGTCAATATAACCAATTAATAGCTCGTAGAGTTAGAGAATGTAATGTATATTCAGAAGTTGTACCTTACAATATTTCAATTGAAAAAATAAAAGAAAAAAATCCAAAAGGTATTATTTTCACTGGAGGACCTGCAAGTGTTTATGGTGAAAATTCACCTACATGTGATGAAAAAATATTTGAACTTGGTATTCCTATTCTTGGAATATGTTATGGAATGCAATTAATGACACACAAATTAGGTGGCAATGTTGCAAGAGCTAATAAAAGAGAATATGGTACTACAAATGTAAACATAGACACTTCTTCTTTATTATTCGAAGGTTTTAATAATACAAATGATTTTCTAATGAGTCACACCGATTTTGTAGATACTGTTCCAAATGGTTTTAAAAATATAGGTTCTACATCTTCATGTCCAAATGCAGCAATGGAAAACACAGAAAAAAATTTTTATGGAATTCAATTTCATCCAGAAGTTAATAGTTCTGTAAATGGAACTAAAGTAATTAAAAACTTTTTATTTAACATATGTAAATGTAAAGGTGATTGGCTTATTTCTTCATTCACAAAAGATAGCATCGAAAAGCTAAAAGAAAAAATAGGAAATAAAAAAGCTCTTTGTGCTTTATCAGGTGGTGTAGATTCATCTGTTGCAGCAGTTATGCTTTCTAAAGCCATAGGAAAAAACTTAACATGTATATTTGTTGACCATGGTTTACTTAGAAAAAACGAGGGTGATGAAGTAGAAAAAATATTCACTCAAAATTATGACTTAAACTTTATAAGAGTTAATGCAAAAGATAGATTTTTAAGCAAACTTGCAGGAGTTACTGACCCAGAAAGAAAAAGAAAAATTATTGGTGAAGAATTTATTAGAGTTTTTGAAGAAGAAGCAAAAAAAATTGGAGCTGTAGACTTTTTAGTTCAAGGAACTATTTACCCAGACGTTATAGAAAGTGGACTTGGAAAAAGCTCTGTTATAAAAAGTCATCATAATGTTGGTGGTCTTCCTGACTATGTCGATTTCAAAGAAATTGTAGAACCTTTAAGAGATTTATTTAAAGACGAAGTTAGAAAAACAGGCCTAGAACTTGGTATTCCAGAAAACCTAGTATATAGACAACCCTTCCCTGGTCCAGGTCTTGCAATTAGAATTATTGGAGACATAACTGAAGACAAGCTTACAATTTTAAAAAATGCAGACAGTATTTTTAGAGAAGAAATTGCAAAAGCAGGTTTACACAAAAGCATAAATCAATATTTTGCAGTTTTAACAAATTTAAAATCTGTCGGAGTTATGGGTGATGAAAGAACATATGACTATACTGTTGCTCTTCGTGCCGTTGAAACAACAGATTTTATGACAGGCGTTTGGAGCAAAATTCCATATGAAGTATTAGAAAAAGTTTCATCACGTATCGTAAATGAAGTAGATCATGTTAATAGAATTGTTTATGACATAACATCAAAACCACCTGCAACTATTGAATGGGAATAAAATTTAAAGGAGAAATTAATATTGACTAAAGATTTTAAAAAAAGATTACAAAACATATTAAAAAATAACGGCTTTACGCCTAGCAAACATCAAGTTTCAAAAATTTCACTGCCTAAAGAACAAACAGAAAAAGCAAAAGAACACATCTATGATAAATATTTATCAACATATTCATCTCAAGAGGTACAAGAATATTTTAATTATTTTATTGCTGCATTTCTTATAGAATATAGCAAAAATTATCCAGACTACAAATACAAAATAGATACCTCTTATAGATTAAAATCAAAAAAGTCTTTGGAAGATAAAGTTAATGATTATGTATCAAGAATTCCAGAGAAGAGCAAAGTTGTTGTTGAAAATAAAAATAATGATAATCCAACATTTGGTTTAAAAATGGATAACATAGCAGATGCATTTGCTATGAAAATTGTTTTAACAGGAAGGCCTACTACTATTCCATCTCGTAAGGGATCAACTTTACACGAGCTTTTAAAAATTAGCAATGCCAATAAAAGATTTGCTGATGATATGCAAGAATTTGAAGGTGAAATATACGAAGCAAGTGATGACCTAACAACATCTACTCCTATATATGGCACAGTTACAAAAAAAGATTATTACGAAAATTGTATTAAATTAATTGAAAAAATAATAACTACAATTCCAACAAAATCTAATGAACTAATAGAATTTTATCAAAATAAAATAGAAACTTGCAAAATAAAATTAAACTCATTAGAAAATGAAAATACCCTTGTTGGAGAAGAAGATTATCCTTCATTAAATGAATCTGATGGAAAAATAGATTTTTCTAAACTATTAAAAGATTTTAGCGAAAGAATTTATGACCATGTAGAATTTGAAATAACATCTACACAAATAAAAACTCTTTTTGATAAATCAGATTTATTAAAACAATTTGGTATATCTATAGCTTCAGAAGAAGAAAAAATAAGACCAAATGGCTATATTGCAAAATTTTACATTATGAAAACGCCTATAGGTTACTTCGAACTTCAAGTACAAACTAAAAGAGCTAGTATAGATGCACAATTTGGTCATTCAGCACATACCAATATGAATTCAACAAAAAAATTAGAAATGTATGAAGTTCCTAAAAATACCACTAATTATACAGGCCTTCTAAAATATGCTGATTATGTATCTCCTAATTATTTTTCTGCTGAATTAGATGAATCAGAAAATAACAGAGTTAAAATAATACGTGCTAGTCGTTATGAAAATTATCGTAAAGTACTTAGTGAAGTTCCTAAAGGTTCTGAAGAAGAAAAAATACTAAAAGAATATTTTGCACTTTTATATGAAAACAAAGAAAAAATATTTGGTTCATTAGGGCAGCCAACAGAAATTGCTATCATTTTATCAGAAATATATGATTATATAAACAAATTAAAAGAAAATGGAATAACAGTCAATCTAAAAGATTCAAGTGGAAATACTCAAATATTTAAAACTGGAAATAAACTTGGAGATGAACGGACGTTAAATTTCAAAAAAAGTATTGACATTTATGTCTACTTGTGCTATGATATTGATATCATTAATATTAACAATTTGCCCTTAGTTTATAAGGGCCCGGACAATAAGGAGGTCAATATGATCCAAATTAATGAGGACAATGGAGTCATTGAGTTTGAAAATCGGCGTCAAGCAGTTATTGTTATGAATGAAATCTCCAAGTATTTCCGCACTGTGTCGCTGTCGGCTTCAAAGGTATCATTCACATTTGAAAAAGTGGACTCTGAAGATGCGAATGCAGAAGGAGGATATACAGAAAAAGATGTCTTCAAAATTGTCACCATGGCGATTAATGATGTAGCAGATTGAAATCATAGCTTCCGCCCCCGCGCAGTTTTTAACTGTGCGGGATTTTTTATTTTTTTTCAAAAATAGTTTTAAAAACACCTTGATCTATTAAACTAGCAAAAATATTCTTAAAAATTATTAAAACAATAGGTCCTACTAAAAGGCCGAACTACTCCAATAAATTTAAACCCTGTATACATTGCTATTAAAGTAAAAATAGGATGAACACCTATATTTTTACTAACAAGTTTAGGCTCTAAAACCTGCCTAATAACTGTCATTATTAATAACAACACTATTATACTAACGCCTAATCTTATGTCTCCATTAATACCACTTATTATAGCCCAAGGAACCATTACTGTTCCAGATCCCAATATTGGCAATGCATCTACAAAGCCAATAAACAGAGCCATAAGTAAAGGATATTGTACATTTAAACCAACAAATGCAAAAATATATAAACCAATTAAAGAAATTATAAAAGAAATCAAAATTAGAGTTGCTTCTGCTTTTAAATATCCACCCAATGTTTTTATTAAATCTCGCAAATGAACACTTATTTTTTTCACCCACGTTTTGGGTAAATGGTGTTCTATCTGATCTAAAATATATATTTTATCAACACACATAAAATATAATGCAATTAATGTTATACCAATACAAATTGCAATTGAAGGTAAACTTGTAACTAAATTAATTACACCTGTTAAAGAATTTCGTATCCAAGTGGAAATATTATTTAATACATCACCTATTGTGTTTTGAATAGTATTTAATATTTCATTTGATAAATTAAGTTTATCAAATTTAAAAGATTTAATAAAATCTTGAAATAAATTTGAAAGTTTGTCAAAATAAAAATTTAAACTTTGTAACAAACTAGATGCTTCTGAAAACAATGTTATTCCTATCCATGCTAAACTACCAATAATTAAAGCAATTACTAAAACAAAAATAATTATTGAACTGGCTCTTCTTGTAAATTTAGTTTTTTTCATAATGTATTTAATAGCTGGTTCTATAATAAGTGAAATTATAAAAGCTACTAAAAAAGGCATATAAAAAAAAGATAATTTTAGTGCCAAAATTAACCCCAATAATAATAGTAATACATATAACATATTTTTTAAAACTCTTGTCCAATACGAAACATCTATTATCAAAATTATACTCCTTTATAATTCTATATATTTCTTATTTGTTTTAGTATATGTAAAATTCTAAAAAAATATGCTTATATAGAATTGTATAAACTATATAAGCATATTTTTTTATTAATATTTTAAACAATTATTATTCAGCATTTTTCGAATTGTTATTGCAATTACAAATTCCTTCAATAGTACTACATACTTCCTGTGCTCCAATGTTTTGGGTATTTTGAGCTAAATCACCTATTGTCAATATACCTACAACTTTATTATTGCAATCACATACTGGTAGTCTTCTTACTTGATTTTCTGACATTTTTTCTCTAGCATTTGTTAAGTTGTCATCATCCATACAAGTACAAACATCTGTAGTCATTACATCACTTACTGGTGTTGTACTTGAATCTTTATTACAAGCTACACAACGTAGTAAAATGTCTCTGTCAGTAACAATACCACATATGCAATTATTGCTATCACAAACTGGAATTGAACCTATATGATTTTCACTCATCAATTTTGCTACTGCACCTATCTTTGTTTCTGGTTTTACGCAACAAACATCATTACACATACAATCTTTAACTTTCATTTTTATTTACCACCTTTCAAAAAGTCTCACAATTATTTTGAACAATTTAAAATTTTATATGCAAGATTTTTTTGCCATGATGGTAATTTTTTCTTTTTTATATTATAATGATACTATTTATATAAAAAGCTATAATTACTAATTAGTTTTTTACATACGTTGATTTTTTTATTCATATAAATCATATTCAGTATTTATTCTTGGTCTTATAGGTGGCCTATTTCCTGGAGGAAATGGTGGTCGCATTGGAGGTCTATTAGGTGGCATTGGTGGTGGTGGCGGAAATGGTGGCCTTCCAGGATATGATGGTCCTGGCCTTTGATTTTGCAGTAATTCTCTAATTATTAATATTTTTATTAAATCTCTTAAATTTCTATTACTAAATTGTCTATTGGCTCCTTCTTCCCTATTTTCTTCAATTTTTGTATTTACTGTTTCCTTTATTTTATTATTTATAACAGTATTTTTGTTTTTTATTTTTTGTTCCTTTTCAATACCATTGCTTCTATTTCCTTCTAATTCGTTTTGAAGATTTATATTCACATTAAAAATGTTATCACTTTCAATATTTAAATATATTTCGTCCACCATACTATTAATATTTTCATTTGTTGGTATTGCATTTGTAGATGTACATACTTTTCTAACCATTGGATATACAATTTTATATATTTCAGGATACATATTTTCAAGTTCAATATCTCTATTTGTATTATAGCCTATTTTTTCATAATTAAAATTGTTATTTGTTTCATATTGGCTAGGATATCCTAGTACATTTCTTATGTATTCATCATATGACTGATTTTCATACATCTTATCACATTCCTTTCAAAAAATATTTATATATAATATGTAGATTTTTTTGAAAGGTTAATAATATTATTTGTATTTTGAAATTTTTGTTAAATTTTGTTAACTAAATTTTTGAATTTTATACCTCTGTCTGCAAAATTTTTAAATAAGTCAAAACTTGCACTTGCTGGTGAAAATAATACAATTTGACCTTTTTTAGCTATTTTGTTTGCTCTTTCTACTGTTTCTTGCAGAGTTTCACACATATAAATTGGCAAATCTATTTTTTTGTTTTTAGATTGTTCTTCTAATTCTTCTTTAACTGCTGTAAATATTTTTCCAGATGTTTGACCTAATAAAATTAAAGCTTTTACTTTATTAATAATAGGTTTTGCAATAGGTGTATAGTCTAAGTTTTTATCATAGCCACCTGCAATTAAAATAATATCTTCATCAAATGATTTAAGTCCTGCAATTGTTCTTGTTGGAGATGAACTAACTGAGTCATTATACCATTTAACTCCATTAATTTCTCTTATAAATTCTAGTCTATGTTCTACTGGTTTAAAGTTTTTTACTGCTTTAACTGCTGTATCTGTATTTACCAATGTTTTTGTTGCAGCAATTGCTGTTGCAATATTTTCGTAATTATGTTCTCCTCTTAAAATAACCTCATTTGCATTTAAAATGTGTTTTCTTATACCATCTTCACATTCTTTTATTATGTTGTTATCTACTATAAAACCATTTTCTAGTTTTTCTTTTCCACTAAAATATATAACTTTTCCTTTTGCTTCTGCTTTACATTTTCTTGTTATTAAGTTATCATAATTTAATATTAATATATCTTTTTCATTTTGATATTTAAATATGTTTTTCTTTGATTCTATATATTCTTCATAGTCTTTATGAATATTTAAATGATTTGGTGTTATATTAGTTATAACAGATATATTAGGGCTTACAGTCATGCCCATTAATTGAAAACTGCTTAGTTCAAGTACAACAATATCTTCTTTTTTCATTTCTTTTAATTTTGTAAATAATGGTGTTCCTATATTTCCACCTAAAAAAGTTTTATATCCACCTTCAGTTAAAATAGCATTTATTAAACTTGTTGTAGTAGTTTTTCCGTCACTTCCTGTTACACCTATTACTTTACATGGGCACATTTTCATAAGCATTTCAATTTCTGTTGTTACAATAGCTCCTCTTTCTTTTTCTGCCACTAATTCTTTTCTTGTTGGTAAACAACTTGGTGATCTAAAAATAATATTAAAATTTTGTAAATTTTGTAGGCATTTTTCACCAAAGAATGAATTAAATTCGTATTTTTTTATTTTTTCAATTATTTCTTTTGGTATTTTTTCTTCACTTCTTTCGTCAAAAATACTTACTCTCGCTTTATGTTCATACATATAATCTAAAAGTGGTAAATTGCTAACTCCTAAACCTATTATAGCAATTTTTCTAAATTTTATGTATTCTTCAAATTCTTCTAAATTTTCCACTTTAAATTCTTCCTTTCTTTAAAAATGTTATCTGAATTATATATTAAAAATTTGTAAAAAACAATTTTTATTAGTATATTTTTAAAATTTTTGTTTAAAATAGTTACTAATCACAGTTTATTATAAATTCACTGTATACAATATTAAATTTTACTGTGAATAGTAATTAATAAAATTCATTTACATTTGGAGGTGAATTTCATGTCAAAAAAAGATAACAAAAAAAACAACCAAAACAAAAAAAATAACAAAAACAAAGAATCTCAAAAACAAAACAATGATGAAGAATAACTAAAAGTTTATAATTTGATTTTGGAACAAGCAAATAAGAAAAATTTAAAATTTTTCTTATTTGTTTATACATAAATCTTTTAGTTGTTCTATTTTTTTATTATAAAAATCTATTGCAGAAATATAAGTATTTTCAGATTCTAAGTCAACATCTACCATTTTTAATAATTCAATAGATTTTTTTGAACACCCCTGTTTAAGCATTTCAATATATTTAGCAATATATTCTTCTCCCTTTTCTAATATATTTTTTACAATACATATTGCTGAGGAAATTCCTGTTGCATATTTATAAACATAAAAATCTGTATAAAAATGAGGTATTCTTGCCCATTCGTATTGAATTTGTTTATCTATTATCATATTTTTTCCAAAATACTTTTCATTTAATTTATAATATATGTCATTTAAGTCATTTGATGACAAAAATTGATTTGCTTCTATTTTTTCATGTATTTGTAATTCGAAATCAGCGAACATTGTTTGCCTAAATAATGTTGCTCTTATCATTTCTAATAGCTCATATAATAATTCTGCTTTTTTATTTTTATCTTTTTCATTTTCAATTTGGTAATTTGCAAGTAATAATTCATTAACTGTAGAAGCAACTTCAGCTACCATAATTGTATAATTTGAATTAATTATATTTTGGTTAGAATTTGAATAGTATGAATGAATACTATGGCCCAATTCATGTGCTATTGTACTTACATCTCTTTTTGAATTTTCGAAACTCATTAGCACAAATGGGTGTATTCCATAAACTCCCATGCTATATGCTCCCGTTCTTTTGTTCGCCATAGGCTTACTATCAATCCAATTTTCATTAAAAGCTTTTTCTAATAAGCTTTTATATTCATTTCCCATTACTTTTAAAGATGTTATAACCTCATTTTTAGCTTGTTCAAATGTTATTTTATCTTTTGATTCTTCAAAAGGATTTACATATAAATCATACATATGCATTTTTTCTTTTATAATATTTTTATTTTTTAATAAATTTTCTTTTACTTTTAAAAATTCATAATTTTCATTCATATTTTCATTTATAGTTTTTACTAATGCTTTATATACTTTTATACTACTGTCATCATTTTTTACCGCATTTTCTATACTTGATTTATAATTTCTTTTTTTGCTTGTTATTGAATATTTTTTTACATTAGATAAATAAAGCTCTGTTATTGTGTTTATAAACTCACTATATTTCAAATACATTTTTTCAAACGCCTGTTTTCTTACTTCTTGTATTGTGCTTTTTAAGTATATTGAATAATTACTATCTGTTAGTTCCGCTTCTTTCCCGTTTTCATCTATAATTGTACCAAATTTAAATTCAGTATTTGTAAGAGTATCAAAAGTATTTTCTGCTGTATTAAAAACTTCTAAATAATGTGCTAATAATTCTTCACTTTCTTTTTTTAAAACATGTGTTTTGTTTTCTAATATATCTAAAATGTCTCTAGCATATGGTTTAAATCTTGGTTCTTCTATATATTTTCTAACATTTTCTTCATTTGCATATGTTACTTCTGGAGTTATAAACGCTGTTTTTTTTGAATACATGCTTTGTAAGCTTTCTACTTCTTTAAACAATTTTATACCTTCTTGATCTGCCATATTTAAATGATATTTTAACATTCCATAGCAATATAGTTTTTCGTATTGTTCTAATGCTATTTCAATTAATTTATAACAATTATACAAATTTTCAGATGTGTCACATAAATTATTTTTATACTTTTCAATTTTATTTAAATTTTCTATAAATTGTTTTTTGGTTAAATCAAATTCTTCAGAATTTTTAAAAATATCTTCTAAATTCCACTCCATTTTCTTCATTCCTTTCAAAAAAATTTTAGTATTAATTCACTGTTTTTTTCTGATTTTATCATTTCATTTTATATTTTTCAATAGTGATTATATCATTTTTATAATAGTAGATCGAGTATATAAAAAGACACACAAATCTGTGTGTCTTTTTTAGAGTGTGACGCTACACAAGAAGGTAACGCCTTCTTGTTTTAGTGCTCTTGTCGTCCCGCTTCTTGCGAGATTCTGCATAGAAACTGTTCCGCCTTTGACTATTTGTTTTAGTATTTGTGGTGCGAAGTCCCCACTTTCAATTGCCTCTTCTATTGAACTATAGCTATAGCAGTAGCTCTCCTCATTATAACCTTCTTCGAAATAATCTTTGATCCCACATTCGTATATAATTTTTTCAAGTACTATAAACATAGCGTTCACCTCCGTTTTAGCTAGCACCCAAGAAGCGGATTTATAACCTCAAATAACCCTATACCTACATAATATGACATTTTTCTACACTTGTCAATAAAAATATAATGTAAAATTATTATTTCTTTACTATTTCATTACATTTCACAACTGTAACATTATCTGGAATATTTTTTAAAACAATACTATTTGCACCAATTTTTACATTATTTCCTATTTTTATTGGTCCGTAATACCTTACTTCCCGCCCCCACCATAACATTATTACCCAAATCTGGGTGTCTTTTATTTTTATCCTTTCCAGTTCCTCCTAATGTAGAATTATGGTATATTGTACAATTATCACCAATTGTTGCAGTTTCTCCAATTACAATACCCATTCCATGATCTATAAATAATTTTCTTCCAATTTTTGCTCCTGGATGTATTTCTATTCCTGTAAAAAACCTTCCAATTTGTGAAACAAGCCTTGCTAAAAAAAATAGTTTATTATTATATAAAAAATGTGAAAAACGATAAAAAATTAATATATGAAAACCTGGATATAATATAATAACTTCTATAATACTTTTAGTTGCTGGATCTTTTTGCTTTATATTTTTGGCATCTTCATATAATTCCTTTAATACACACATAAAGATATCACCTCTAGTATATATTATATATTTAATATTTTTTATAGTTCATCATTATTAATTTTTTCTAGCTCTTTTATTTTGTCTCGTAATTCTGCTGCTTTTTCAAATTCCATGTTTTCTGCATATTTAAGCATTTCTTCTGTTAATTTTGAAATAGTTTGTTTTATATCTTCTTTATTTTCAAATTTATATTCAACTTCTATATCTTCAACTTCAATTGCAGAAATATTTTTTCTAACAGATTTTTCTATTGTTTTAGGAATTATTCCATTTTTCAAATTATATTCTTCTTGTATCTTTCTTCTTCTATTTGTTTCTGATATTGCTTTTTCCATGCTTTCTGTTAATTCATCTGCATACATTATAACCGTTCCATTTGTATTTCTAGCAGCACGTCCAATTGTTTGAATTAAAGAACGCTCTGAACGTAAAAAACCTTCTTTATCTGCATCTAATATTGCAACTAAAGATACTTCTGGAATATCTAAACCTTCTCTTAAAAGATTTATTCCTACTAATACATCAAATTCTCCTAGCCTTAAATCTCTTATTATTTTCATTCTTTCTAAAGCCTTTGTATCTGAATGCATATAATTTACTTTTATATCTAAGCTTTTTAAATACCCTGTTAAATCCTCAGCCATTTTCTTTGTTAATGTTGTAACAAGTACTCTTTCTTTTCTTTCTGTTCTTACTCTTATTTGTTCTATTAAATCATCTATTTGATTTGCTATAGGCTTTACTTCTATTTTTGGATCTAATAGTCCTGTTGGCCTTATTATTTGCTCTACAACATTTTGTTTACTATGCTCTTTTTCATATTCTGCTGGAGTTGCACTTACAAATATTACTTGGTTTGTTCTTTGCTCAAATTCACTAAATGTTAGTGGTCTGTTATCAAATGCAGATGGTAAACGAAATCCATAATTAACTAGTGATTCTTTCCTTGCTCTATCTCCATTATACATTGCTTTAACCTGTGGAATTGTAGCATGTGATTCATCTATTAAAAGTAAGAAATCTTTAGGAAAATAATCAAATAATGTATATGGTGGACTTCCTTCTTTTCTTCCACTTATATGTCTTGAATAGTTTTCAATTCCAGAACAAAAACCTGTTTCTTTCATCATCTCTATATCAAAATTTGTTCTTTCTTCAATTCTTTGTGCTTCTATTAGCTTATTTTGAGACTTAAAATATTTCACTCTTTCTTCTAATTCTTTTTCAATTGTTACAATTGCCCTGTCCATTTTTTCCCTTGTTGTTACATAATGCGAAGCTGGCGAAATTAACACATGTTGCCTATTGCCTATAGTTTTACCTGTAAGAGGATTAATTTCAACTATTTTTTCAATTTCATCTCCCCAGAACTCTACTCTTATTGCAGATTCAGATTTATTTGAAGGATATATTTCAACAATATCTCCTTTTGCTCTAAATGTTCCTCTTTGAAAATCTATTTCATTTCTTGAATATTGCATTGTAACAAGTTTCTTTAAAACTTCATCTCTAGATTTTCGCATGTTAGGTCTTAAAGATAACATCATTCCTTGATAATCAACAGGATCTCCTAATCCATAAATACATGAAACAGATGCAACAATAATTACTTCTCTTGTTTCAAATAATGATAGTGTAGCTGAATGCCTTAACTTGTCTATTTCATCATTTATTGAAGAATCTTTTTCTATATACGTATCTGATGACGGAATATAACTTTCAGGTTGATAATAATCGTAATAAGATACAAAGTATTCAACTCTGTTTTTAGGAAAAAACTCTTTAAACTCAGAGTATAATTGTCCGAGCTAGGGTTTTATTATGTGCTAACACCAATGTTGGTTTCTGTGTTTTTTCTATTATATTTGCCATTGTGAATGTTTTTCCAGAACCTGTTACTCCTAGAAGCGTCTGATATTTTTCGCCTCTTTCTATTCCTTTTACTAGATAATCTATTGCCTTAGGTTGGTCACCTGTTGGCTTGTATTCTGAGTGTAATTTAAACATATTTCCTCCCTTTGTAACCTAAAAAATGAATACCTTGTTCATTGTTAATTATGCTGATAAAACAGTTTCAAAAATTAGAGCAACACACATAGTCTAAATCTCTAAATGGGTTATACTTACCATTTATTCTTCGTCCGTAATTGTCTTTTCAAATATAATTTTCTATGAATAAAATCTATATCTAAATACTTAATACCATTTATATAAACTTTGTTATATAGTACTTATTTTTTATTAATTTATTGACATTTTTACTTAATTTGATGTATAATAAACATAGAAAGTAAGCAATTACAGAAATGTAGTTGTCCAAATATTCTTGAATAACCACACATTGCTCTGCAATCAATTTTAAGCAATGTGTAGTTTTTTTATTTTATATTGCTATTAACCCATTGTATGTATATGATACATAGCAAGGCTAAATTTATTGTTATTGAAATCATTAGTCCTATTACTAGGATTGTCAAAATCTTTAACATAGCCTCACCCCCTAACTCTTGATAAGAAATCAAGGTCGAAGGTCAACTACACATCTGCTTAACTTACTCTCTATGTAAATCATTTTACATTATTTTCTAAAAAAAGTCTATATTTTCTATAAAAATTCTTTTTTGCAGCAATTAACAAACTACCAATAGGTGATTGATAAGTTGATGTATAAATCATCTTAATTTTTCATCTATTTCATTATATACTTCTTCTCCTAATTGATAAAAATCTCCTAATGCTAAAATTGCTACTTTTGTACCCTTCTTTTCTATTTTATATTTATTTAAATTGCTATAATCTGTATCAATTTTTCTATTATCTGATATTATGCCATTACATGGTACTCTTATTGCTACTGGATAGCTGTTTTGTTCTATACTCCAGTCTAGCATTGCAAAATATTCTTCTTTTGATGTTGGAGCTAAATAAACAATGTTAGGTATATTTGATATTAATGCAATATCATAAATTCCTATTTCTATCATTTTTTCCTCTTATAACAATAATTTATTATTATATACCACTTAGAGTTGGCTCCAAGTCAATAGTTTTTATTATATTTTTCTATTCATTGCATTTTTTCCTCCAAATATGCATGGTGCTGTGCATTTCCAACCTGGAAATGTGCAACGAGCTCCTTTTGAATATGGTAACAAATATTCATATAGTTCTTTATTTTCTTTAACCGCTTCAATATATTTGTGCATTGTCTGCTCTGTTTGTTCCATTATTTCTAATTGTGCACAACCACATAAACGCTCTGTGCATTTTAATGCAAAATTTTCAATTGTTCCTCTTTCATTTACTTTTACTAACATTCCTTGAGGATAAAAGTCTTTTAAAGATGATATGTCTTTTATCCATTCTTTTTCATATTCTGTATTTCTTATAATAGGTGGCACATAATATTTAGGTTCTTTTAATAATGTCATTTCATAATTTATTGTTCTATGTCTTTGTGCTTGTGCCAATTCAGCAAAACTTACTAAATATGTTGTACAATAGTTTTCTCCAAATTCTTCTGTTCTATGCTCTCTTTTGGAAAAAAGTGAAAAACTTCTTTTTTTAACAGTTGTATCTAATCCTTCTACTTCAATGTCTGGCATAGATTTTAAAAATTCTTCAAATACGTTTTTTAGCTTAATTGAAAAACTATTATTTTCTTCTTTTTCAATATAGTCTTTAGCCCAATTTATTATATAATTTAATTGACAAAAATTTGTTGTATATTCCATTACAGTAGCTGGTGTAAATACACTTATAAGATATCTAGCATTTTCTTGTGCTAATTTTTTTACTCTTTTTTCTTCAAAATTAGGATATTCAGATAAAATTTGTTTTTCATATATTTTAATCCATTTTTCATATAATTCTTTTTCTTGAATTGATGGCTCCATTTTTGTATATCGTGCAGATTTTTCAGAAGTATTATATATTTTTTCATTATTTAAAATCATAGCTAAAATTTTTGGTATCCCTTCTAAACTTAAACTATAAGTTGGATGACCAAACACACTATGGTGACCAGATTTAATATTTCCATTTACTCTATTTTTAGTTTTTTCATTTGGTTCATTAAATAATTTTTCTAATGTGTCTGGCAAATAACATATTCCAGCTGATTTTCCAGAAAAATCTAAAGCTTCTTCTTTTGGTAATTCATAACTTACTTTTGTAGAAGCTATAATTTTAATTTTCATTTTAATCACGATCCCTTCGATTGTTTTTATATTAATTATTTGAATTTGCGTTTTTAGTATATCATATATTTTTTTTAATATCTATAATAATTAGAGAACAAAATCGAACATTAATAACATTTACATTTATAATTTTAAAATCCCATCTTTGTTTATATAATATATATATACTAAAAAATATACACTAGAAAAAATCTAGTGTATTTCAATTTTGGGTTGATATTTTTCAAGCCACATATTTACTTGGCATAAATAAGCAATCAATTGAGGTCCAACCATTAATTGACCAAACCACGGTCTTGTAAATGCTTTTCCATCAGTTGCAAGAATATCTAAAATATATTCTCTATTTAAAATATTATTTATAGGTGCATTTTTATCTTCCATAATTTTTGAAAGCATTTCTTTAACTTTAGCAAGATAAGTTGGGTTATGTGTTTTAGGATATGGAGATTTTTTTCTAAAAACAATTTCATTTGGTAAAAAATCTTTACAAATATGTCTTAAAAGACCTTTTTCACGACCATTTAATGCTTTCCATTCCCACGGAATATTCCATACATATTGAGCTAAACGATAGTCACAAAATGGAACACGTAATTCAAATCCATTATACATAGCCATTCTATCTGAACGTTCTAGTAATGTAGGCATAAACCAATTTAATGTTAAATAAGATATTTTTCTTTTTTGTGCTGTTTGTTCAGAATCTGTTGAAAGTATTTCTACTTCATCTAAACTTTCATTATATCTAAAATCTATATATTCTTTTAAATTGATATTAGAACTTAATGTTGGATTTAAAAGTTTTTGTCTTTCTTCTAAAGATATTGACCATGGAAATGTATTACTGTTTAATGCATCTTCTCTAAAAAACCATGGATATCCACCAAAAATTTCATCCGCACATTCGCCAGTTAATGCTACAGTCATATCTTTTTTTACATTTTGGCAAAATAAAAGCAAAGAAGAATCTATATCTGCCATTCCGAGGAACGTCTCTTGCTATCATTGCATGTTCTAAGTAACATGCTAATTCTGGGGTATCAATTACAATGTTATGATGTGTTGTATGCAAATCTTTGCACATTAAATTTATATAATAATTATCAGAATTTGGCTGAAAATCACTTTTAACAAAGTTTTTATCATTATCTACGTAATCTATAGAATACGTATTCAATGGTGGTAATTTTTCTTTTTCATAATAATTAGAAGCAAATTTTGTTATTATACTTGAATCTAATCCTCCTGATAAAAATGTACATAGTGGCATGTCAGAAACTAATTGCCTTGTAATTGAATCTTCTAATAAATATTTTAAAGTATCACATGTTTTTTCAAAACTATCTGTATGTTCCATTGAAGTTAATTTCCAATATTGTTTTAAATGTAATCCTGATGAATTTAAAACTGCAAAATGTGCTGGTTTTAATTCAAAAATGTCTTTAAAAATAGTAAATCCAGCTGTATGTGCAGGACCTATTCCAAATAATTCTGAAATTCCTTGATTATCTACTATTTTTTTCACATTTGGATATTCTAAAATAGCTTTTATTTCAGAAGCAAAAATAAATGTATCTTCCATTTGGGTATAAAACAATGGTTTAACTCCAAAATGATCTCTGGCTAAAAACAATTCATTTTTTTTACTATTCCAAATTGCAAAGGCAAAAATACCATTTAAATGTTTTACAACATCATTGCCATAAAAAATATAAGCCTTAAGTAATACTTCTGTGTCACTATGACCATTAAAATGAAAACCGTTTTTTTCTAATGTAATTCTAAGTTCTTTAGTATTATAAATTTGACCATTATAACAAATAACATATTCTCCATATGAAAATTTTTCAATCATAGGTTGCTTGCCATTTTCTGGATCAATTACTATAAGTCTTTTATGAGCTAATGCAACATGATCTTTTAAATAATATCCTTCTTCATCTGGACCTCTTTTAGATAAAGTACTATTCATTTTTTTTAATAATGGCAATTCATTTTTTATATCTTTTTTGTAATTTACAAAACCAACTAAACCACACAATAAAAAAACCTCCTTAGAATAAGTATATGCATATAAAATAAAAAAAGTTAAAAAAACATGCAAATTTAAAATTTACATGTTTTTTATTTTTATTCGAAATCTATACTAATGTGATTTTTTAGATTTTCATATTTATATATTATAGAGTTTACTTCGCCATTTTTTGGATTAACTATATGAATAGTATTAGTTGCTCCATCAAACCATAATCTTTCTGCTGTTGCAACTTCAGCTGAAGAATGATATGTTTGACCTTGTAATGGGTCTGGAATTATTGTTAGTTTACGTCCAGATTCACATGCATCGAATGAAAATGCAAATGATGTATCTGGTAAAGATTCATAAGAATTAACCCATTTTACTGATGCTGGATCATTTATTTCTGCATAGTGATTAACAAACATATTTAATTTTCCATTTCTCCATATATATTTATATTCTCCATCATAATTTGTAACTTCATAATCTGCATTTCCTTCTGAGTCTGTGTACCATACAAAGTGATTTTCATCTGCTGTTTCAGGTAATCTATTTTCTGCATATTTTGCAATAATAGTAGCTAATTCTTCTCTAGTGCAATAACCTTTTGGATCTAATTTATTTCCTGTTTTTCCAGATAGTATTCCTTCTGAGTAGCACCAAGTAATAGCTTCTTTTGCCCAATTTGAAATTTTAGATGTGTCTTTAAATGGTAATTCTACTGTTAAATCATCATTTTCAAAATAACGGTATGAAATTTTTTCATAATTATAAAGGAATGTTGCTACTTGTTCTCTTGTTATGTTACTGTTAGGTGAAAATGTTTTTTTAGATGTTCCAGCTGTTACTCCGTTTGAATATGCCCAAACAACTGCATCATAATACCAATCTCTTTCTTTTACATCTGTAAACGGAATAGATTTTTGCTTTGATAATACTCCTCCTCTTGTATCTAACATATAAAGTACTTGTACAACTTGTGCACGTGTAGCTTTTCCGGTTGGATTAAATTTATTTTTTCCAACTCCTGACATAAGTCCTTTCTCGCTTACATAGTCTATATATTTTTTTGACCAACGATTATTATGTACATCGCTATAAGCAAAAACTGAACTACTTGAAATAATAACCATAATAAATGCTAACATGGTTACAAAAATTTTTTGAAATTTGCTTTTCATAATAATATCCCTTTCTTGTTTTTTATTTTTATACTTTTTATGTATAGCTAATCAATTTTACCATGATATGCAAAGAAAATCAATAGTTTATTTTATTTTTTCTTTTATTTTTACTAGAGTATTTAACGCATCTATAGGTGTAAGCTCATTTAAATTAATTTTATCTACTTCATGAGCTATTTCTGCTAGTTTGTAATTGTACATATCAAATTGTCCTTCTACTTGTTTTTTGTCTTGTTTTTCTATCTTTTTATTGGTTAAAATATTTCTTCTTTCTAATGAACGCAAAATTTCATTTGCTTTTGTTGTAACAGCTTTAGGAACGCCTGCAAGTCTTGCAACATGTATTCCATAACTTTCGTCTGTTCCTCCATTTACTATTTTTCTAAGAAATATTATATCTTCACCTTTTTCTTTAACAGCAATAGAATAGTTTTTTATTCCATCTATTTTATTTTCAAGTTCTGTAAGTTCATGATAATGTGTTGCAAATAATGTTTTTGCTCCACATTTTTCTTTATTTGCAATATATTCTGCAACAGCCCATGCTATAGAGAGTCCATCATATGTAGATGTTCCTCTACCTATTTCATCTAAAATAACTAAACTGTTTTGAGTAGCTTCTTTTAGTATTGTTGCCACTTCCATCATTTCTACCATAAAAGTACTTTGACCCATGCTTAAGTCATCTGAAGCTCCTACTCTTGTAAATATTTTGTCTACAACTCCTATATTTGCACTTTCAGCAGGAACAAAACTGCCTACTTGAGCCATTAAAGTAATTAGTGCTACTTGTCTCATATATGTAGATTTTCCGTGCCATATTAGGTCCAGTAATTATAGCTAATCTGTTTTCATTTTTATCTAAATATGTGTCATTTTCTACAAATGTTCCTGTTCCTATTATTTTTTCAATTACTGGATGCCTTCCATTTTTAATGTCTATTATTCCTGTATTGTTTATTTTAGGTTCGCAATAATTCATATCTTCTGCTACCTGTGCAAATGAAGCCAAAACATCTAGTATTGATATTACTTCACTTGTATTTTGAAGTCTTCTAATATTTTTTGCTATTTCTTCTCTTATTTTTATAAATGCTTCATATTCTAAATTAACAACCTTTTCTTCAGAACCTAAAATTTCATTTTCTAAATTTTTAAGTTCTTCTGTTATATATCTTTCTGCATTTGTTAAAGTTTGTTTTCGTATATATCTTTCAGGTACTTGGTTTAAATATGATTTTGTAACTTCTAAATAATAACCAAATACTTTATTAAAACCTACCTTTAAATTTTTTATACCTGTTTTTTCCTTTTCTTCCGCTTCTAATTTTATAAGCCAATTTTTTCCCTCTGTTTGAGCTGTTTTTAATTTATCTATTTCTGGGTTATACCCAAGTTTTATAATTCCGCCTTCTTTTATAACCATAGGAGGGTCATCTACTATTGAGTTTTCTATTAAACTATAAATATCTTGCAATTCATCTAGTTTATTATATAATTCAATAAGAAATTCTGAATTGCATTTACTTAAAATTGATTTTACTTCTGGTAATTTATATAAAGAATTTTTTAATGTTATCATATCTCTTGCATTTGCATTTCCATATGCCATTTTTCCTGAAAGTCTTTCAATGTCATAAACTTTTTTTAAGTTTTCTATTATGTCTCCTCTTAGCATAATATTTTCTTTTAACTCTTTTACCGCACTTAATCTTTTATTTATTTCGTTTATATCTATTAATGGATCATTTAACCATCTTCTAAGAAGACGACCTCCCATTGAAGTTGATGTTTTGTCTAATACCCATAATAATGTTCCTTTTTTTGACTTATCACGCATTTTTTCTGTTAATTCCAGATTTCTTCTTGCATTTATATCTAATGCCATATATTTAGATAATTGGTAAATTGTTATTTTATTTATATGATCTAATGTAGTTTTTTGTGTTTGTTCTATATATTCAATTAATGCATTTATTGAACAAATTGCTAATGTTTTATTTTCAAATGATTCTATTTTTTTTCCATTATTATCTATAATATTAAATCTTAAATTAATATTATTTAATTCATCTTTAAAAAATTTATCATTAAAATTTGTTATATAAATATTCTGAAATCTTTCTTTTATTTTTTGTATTTCATCTGTGCAATTTGACATCATAGAATTAATTAATAATTCAGATGGTGTATATCTAGCAATTTCATCTAATAGCATTGGAAAATTATAATTGTCTTTTATTTCTGCTGAATAAAATTCTCCTGTTGATATGTCACAAACACTAATTCCATAATATATTCCATTTTTAAATATTGACATTATAAAGTTATTTTTTCGTTCTTCTAACATATTGCTTTCTACTATTGTACCTGGTGTTACAACTCTTATAACTCCTCTTTTTACAATTCCCTTAGCTTTTTTTGGATCTTCTAATTGTTCACATATTGCTACTTTGTATCCTTTATTAACTAATTTTGCAATATACATTTCTGATGCATGATGTGGAATTCCACACATTGGTGCTCTTTCTTCTTGTCCACAATCTTTTCCTGTTAGTGTTAATTCTAGTTCTCTAGAAGCGGTTATTGCATCATCAAAAAACATTTCATAGAAATCACCTAATCTATAAAACAATATGCAATCTTTGTATTCTTCTTTTGTTTCAAGATATCTTTGCATCATTGGTGAAAATTCAGCCATTTATATTTCTCCTTTCAAATACCACATATGTTCTGAAACTATTTTTAAATCTACTATTTTTCCTATTAGTTCTTTATTTCCTTCAAAAATTACAACCTTATTACTTTCTGTTCTACCAGTAAGCATTTTGTCATTATTTTTGCTATATCCCTCAACAAGAACTTTTTGCATTGTTTGTAAATATTTTTTATTATTTTCTGCAATTTGACTTTCTACCAATTTTTTTAATTTATCAAATCTTTTATGTTTTATTTCTTCAGCAATTTGATTTTCCATTTTATTTCCAGGTGTTCCTACTCTTCTTGAATATATAAACATATATACTTGCTCAAAATTAACTTTTTTTACTACGTCTAATGTATCTTCAAATTCTTCATCTGTTTCTCCAGGAAATCCTACAATTATATCTGTTGATAATGTTAAATTTGGTATTTGTTTTTTCATGTTCTCTACAAGTTTTAAATATTGCTCTTTTGTATATTTTCTGTTCATTTCTTTTAAAACTTTTGTATTTCCAGATTGTAATGGCAAATGAACAAGTTTACATACCTTTTCACAATCTGCAATAGCACTTATTACATCATCTGTGAAATCTTTTGGATGTGGTGAAATAAATCGAATTCTTTCTATGCCGTCTATTTTATTAACCTCTCTTAATAGTTTAGCAAAAGAATCTATACCATTATATTGCTCAAAAGGAATGTTTTTTTCTCTTTCTACTCTTAAATAAGAATTAACATTTTGCCCCAATAAAGTAATTTCTTTATAACCACTTTTAGCTAAATCTTGAATTTCATTTATTATTTCTCGTGGATTTCTACTTCTTTCTCTTCCTCTAACATATGGAACTATACAATAACTGCAAAAATTATTACAGCCGTTCATTATTGTAACAGAAGCTTTTATGTTATTATCTCTTTTTATTGGAAGTCCTTCATATATTTTGCCATCTATATCTAATATGTCTTCTAATTTTGTTTTATCTTTAAGTACTTTTATTAAATCTTCAGGAAACTTATGTAATGTATGCGTTCCAAATATTATATCTACAAATGGATAACTTTCTTTTATTTTTTCTGTTATATGTTTTTCTTGCATCATACATCCACCTATAGCTATAATTGTACCTTTTTCTTGCTTTATTTTTTTTAATTCTCCTAATTTTCCAAATAATTTGTCTTCTGCATTTTCTCTTACACAACATGTATTAAAAACTACTAAATCAGCTTCTGCTTGATTTTGTGTTAATGTGTATCCCATGTTTTCAATCATTCCACGTAGTTTTTCTGAATCGTTTTCATTTAATTGACAACCCATTGTAAGTATTGTGTATTTTGGATTTTTATTTGCATTTATTTGTTTAACTTCTTCTATGTAATTTATTTGCTTTTCTATTTCGTTCATTATATATTTTATTCCTTTCTCATTTTGTTAAAAAGTACACATAGTAATGAAAAATTTTAAATTTTTTCAAACTACTTTTCCTTTCAAATTAATGAATAATATATCATAAAAAGGTTAAAATGTCTACAAACTGCTTTATTTTTTTCAAGCAATGTTGGAGCCACATCCCATAAGGAATGTGGCTCTTACAAAATCTCCCAAATTAATATTTCAATATCTTTTCAATGTTCTCACGAATTTTCTTTGCGCTTTTAAGCTCTGTACCTTCGCCCCACAGAGCTGCCGCTAAACAATTTTTATTAGCAAGCCCGTAAATTTCGTCATCATATTCATCTTTTCGTAATTTTTCCAAAAGTTTTGGAAAAGCTTTAACTGGATACAGATCGTTTCTAAATTCAATCTCACATGCCCTTTTTAAACTTTCCAGACCTTCTTCTCTTTCGCTCCGAACAAAGCAAATGTCAGCCCTCATCATAAGCTCAGATACATATCCCTTAAGCATCTTATCTAGCTCATTTCTCAGAGCTGAAAAATCCTCATCAGTCTTACATGCTGCCAATCTCTCATCGAACTCTTTTTGTGTCATAATAATAATGTCCTCCTTTATGACATAATCTGGAGATTTCGTAGCAACCACCAGATTTTTGTTAATAAACAAAATTTTTCGTATAAGCTACGATTATACACTTAATATATATTAAGTATATCACAATTAACATAAAATTTCAAGTTTGATATCACAATTTTTTCAAAATCTTGAAACAATTGAAAAAATATGATATTATAAAAAAAATCATATATGAAAACGAAAGGAATTTTTACAAATGAAAAAATTTAATTCTCTAAAAAAAACAAAATTTTCTAAAAGAAAATATAATTTTAGCTATTCAGATATTTATAGAAAAGGCAAATTTGCAACCAGTGTTGACTACTCATTTTTCGAAAACAGAAATGCAAATATTCTATTAGAAGCAAACGAAAAGAAAAAAATGAACAAAAATCTCGTAACACTTTGGGGAATTTTAGATATTAGAACATTTATAGATCTTGACTTAGGTAATACTATAAACTATTATTTCTTAAATGATACAAAGCCAATACCTGTAAAAAACTTAAAAGACTATAATTATATGTATGAACCAGCAAGAAAATTAACTTTACTAGATATAAAATACATAAAAAAATTAAAAATAAATTCTATAATATTTAAAGATATTTATATGGCAAGTTATGAAATTATGGATCAAAATAAAGATTATAGACCTTATGTTTTATTATTTACTCAAAATGAATTTGGAAAATTTGAACAAAAAGGTTATGGATATGACACAAATAATAATGGAAATATAGAATTATTTATAAATACTTTTAATTATCCAATATTTCTTACCGAAAATGGAATTTTAAAATTACCTCTTACAAATAAATCAGTTAAATTAAAAATACATGATTATATTACTGAAAATGATATAAAAAATTTAATAGCAAATATGAAAAATTAATTTTTCATATTTGCTATATTTATATGATTATGATAAATTATATTTATCTTTGAATTTTTGAGCTCTACCTCCAACTTTATCTTGTCTTATGTTTCCTGTCCAATATGGATGACATTTAGAGCATACATCAACTTTTATATCTTTTTTTGTAGAACCAACTTCTAATACATTACCACATGCACATGTAATAGTAGTTTGATTGTAATTTGGATGTATTCCTTCTTTCATCTGTGTTCACCTCTTCCTCTCTCATAATACTGACTAATTACTATCATAACATATATTTTTAAACTTTTCAAGTAATATATGTTAATTTTCATGGAAATTTATTGCTAGACAGTTGTTTAATAAAAATTAACATAAGAAATTGAATTTCAATGTTTGTAGTAAATAAATTAATAAAAATCATTTATCTTGCTGATCCTGATCTTTTCCTCGTATTAGTATTATTAGTATTATTAGTTTGTTCTTTGCTATTTTTTTCTGCAGCCATTTTAATCTTTTGGTTTTTATATGTAGATATATAATAATGTATATTATCATCTAATAATTTAAGTTCACCAATCATATTCTCTTCTTTTTCTTCTCTTGCAAATATATCTGATAATAATAATTCTGTAACTGCATTATAATAATTCGGATTTGTTTGTAATGCTGCAAAATCTATGTGACCATAAAATTTACCTTTTTCAATTATTTCTGAACTATTTATTTTAGGATCTTTACATTTTAATGTGTATCTATATACTTGTGTACTTAAACTTTTATTTTCTCCTAAAGATATATTTTCTATTGGTAAAACTCTCATTGTGTTTCCATTTTTATTCTGTATTTCTATATTTTGGCTTGTTTGATATTTTTTACATTTTTGTATTATATTTTTATTTTCACGAATTTTATATATGTAATTACCTAGTATGTCTCTCTCATTTACAGCTCTACCCATTACATAACCACCATTTTTCATTAAAGCTTCATGTATATTTTTTCTTGATAAACATTGTATAACTTGTTCTGCATTTTTTCCTTTAAAATCTTCAATTTGTTCTTTACTTAATTCTCCATATGTAAGAGATTGTATTGTTAAGCCGTTATTATATTTTTCTGTTATTCCATATTTATACATTTCTCTACCATCAATATTAATTTTTTGTAATACTGTTATTTCCACAATTGAAGAATCATGTCTTAGAAATGTTATTGGTTTAGGTTTCGCTTTTTTATGTTGTTGTGATTGTGCTTTTTTATTGTTATTTTTTTGTCTTGAAGATTTTGGATCTTCTTTTCTTTTTTTATTAAATATATCTCTATATATTTCCAAAGGATCTCCATTTTTTACTTTTTCTCTTTCTTCAATTTTCTTTTTTAATTTTTCATATGCTTTATTAATATCTTGCATTTTTTTCGTTGCTTTTTCTGGATTATCTTTATTTAAATCTGGATGCCATTCACGTGATAATTTACGATGTCTAATTTTTAAGTCTTCTTTATTTACCTTATTAAATTCTTCTTTTGTATACCTAAAAAGCTTTAAAGCTTCATAAAAATCCATTTAAAAATTTCCTTTCATATTTTTATTTACTTACTTCAACAAATATATTCAATTTTTCGCCATTAATATTAGTTTCTATATATGAATCTTCTTTTGGCTCATCATATATAACTTTTAACGCTAATGTGTCATGTTTTATTAATTCTTCATGTTTTTTTATTACATCTTCTAGCATTTTATTGTCAGCTACATAAAGATTTATTTTATCTAATACCTCAAATCCGCTATCTTTTCTCATGTTTTGCACTTTTGAAAGTATTTCTCTTACATATCCTTCTTCTTTAAGTTCTGGTGTAATATGAGTATCAAGAACAACACCTATTTCTCCTTCTCCACTAAATGCAAAACCTTCTTTTCCTTGCATTGTAATTAATAAGTTTTCTGAATTTAACTCTATTTGTGTTTCATCTATTTCTATATATTCTGTTCCACCATTCTTTACTTTATTTGCTAATTCCATTTGGTCTTTTTTTGCAATTTCTTGCTTAATTTTTGGTATTAACTTTCCATATAATTTTCCTAATACAGGTAAATTTGGTTTTATTTCAAAATTAACATAATTAGACATTTCTGCACCTAAGTCAATTTTCTTAACATTTAATTCATCTTTTACTATGTCTTCATAATATTTAGGCAAAGTATTTATAGATATTAAGATTTCTGAAAGCGGTTGTCTATTTTTTATATTTGCTGAATTTCTTGCACTTCTTCCTAATTTTACAATTTTATATGCTAAGTCCATTTCATCTTCAAGTTTTTTGTCTATTTCACTTTCATTAACTTCAGGCCATAAACATAAATGAACACTCTCTTTTGCTGTTTTATCAAGACTTAAAACCAAATTTTGATAAATTTCATCTGTTATAAATGGTACAAATGGTGCTGAAATTTTTATTAATGTTACTAGCACTCTATATAAAGTTAAATATGCTCCTATTTTTTCATTGTCTAATTCTTGTGTCCAAAATCTTTCTCTATTTCTACGAACATACCAATTTGAAAGTTCATCTGTAAAAGCTTCTATTTGTAATGCTGCAGATGTAATATCATATTTTTCAAGTTTTTCATCTACTTCTTTAACTAATGTATTTAATTTAGAAATAATCCATTTATCCATAATATTTGTTATTTCAAAGTTTTTATATTCTAACGGATTAAATTTGTCAATTTCTGCATATAACACATAGAATGAATAAACATTCCATAATGTGCTTAAAAATCCTCTGGCTGTTTCTTGTACATTTTTTATACCTAATCTTGTAGGTAGCCATGGTGCTGAAACAGTATAAAAATGCCAACGTGTTGCATCTGCTCCAACTGTGTCTAATAGTGTCATTGGATCTACACCATTTCCTTTTGATTTTGACATTTTTTGACCATGTTCATCTAATACATGTCCTAAAACAATACAATTTTTAAATGGTATTTTACCAAATATAGCCGTTCCAATTGCTGTTAAAGTATAGAACCATCCTCTTGTTTGGTCTATTGCTTCTGAAATAAATCCTGCAGGGAAATTGTTTTTAAACATTTCCTCATTTTCAAAAGGATAATGCCATTGTGCAAAAGGCATAGAACCAGAATCAAACCAAACATCTATAACTTCTTTAAATCTTGTCATTTCTTTTCCGCATTCTGGGCATTTTAAATGTACTTTGTCTATATATGGTTTATGTAATTCTATATCATCTGGGCAATCTAAGGCTTTTTCTTTTAATTCTTTTATTGAACCAATACATTCTTGATGTCCACATTCACATTTCCAAACTGGTAAAGGTGTTCCCCAATATCTGTCTCTAGAAATTCCCCAATCTATAACATTTTCTAAGAATTTTCCAAATCTACCTGTTCTAATTGTATCTGGGTACCAATTTGCTGTATTGTTATTATTTACAAGCTGATCTCTTAATTTGCTCATTGCTACAAACCAGCTTTCTTTTGGATAATATAAAAGTGGTGTATCACATCTCCAACAATGTGGATATGAATGCATGTGTTTTTCTTTACTAAATAATTTATTTTCTTGTTTTAACCATTTGCATATATCTTCATTACAGTCTCTAACAAATTTTCCAGCCCATGGTTCGACTTCACTTACAAATTTTCCAGATTTATCAACAAGGTTTATAAATGAAATTCCATTTTGTTTTGCAACTAAACTGTCATCTTCACCATATGCTGGTGCAATATGTACAATACCTGTACCATCTGTTAAAGTAACATAATCTCCATGAATAACTTCAAAAGCTTTTCCTTCTACTTTTGCAAATGGCATTAGTTGTTCATATTTAATTCCTAATAATTTTTCACCTTTGAATGTACTTAATATTTCATATGGTGTATCTTTCATTACAGTAGAAATTAAATCTTTTGCTAAAATATATTTTTCAAATTTTGGTTCTTCTTCTGTTCCAATATTTGCTTTAATTTCTGCATATTCATAAGATTTATTTACACATAATGCTAAGTTTGAAGGCAATGTCCATGGTGTTGTTGTCCATGCTAAAATATAAGTATCTTGTAATTTTTGGTTATTAAGTTCTTGTCCTTCTTTAATTTTAAATTTAGCAATACATGTTAAATCTTTTACATCTTTATACCCTTGTGCAACTTCATGCGAAGATAATGCTGTTCCACATCTTGGGCAATATGGCATAACTTTATGACCTTCATATAATAGGCCTTTATTCCACATTTGTTTTATTCCCCACCATACTGATTCAATATAATCATTTTTGTATGTTATATATGGGTTGTCCATGTCTACCCAATATCCAACTTTTTCTGTCATTTCTTGCCACATGTCTATGTATTTAAATACGCTTTCTTTACATTCTTTAACAAATTTTTCTACACCGTATTTTTCTATTTGTTCTTTACCAGATATACCTAATTTTTTTTCAATTTCTAATTCTACTGGTAAGCCTTGTGTATCCCAACCAGCTTTACGAATTACTTTATATCCTTTCATAACTTTATATCTTGGTATAATATCTTTCATAACTCTTGTTTCTATATGTCCAACATGTGGTTTTCCATTTGCTGTTGGTGGTCCATCATAAAACGAAAAATATTCTTTTCCTTCATTCATGTCAAAATTTTTCTTAATTATATTGTTTTCGTTCCAACTTTTAGCTATTTTTCTTTCCATTCCTACAAAGCCATCTTTTAGTTCTACCTTTTTGTACATTGTATAAATCCTCCTTTATTAATGCTTTTTTATTAATCTAGCTGTTTCTTTAGCTATCATTAGTTCTTCATTTGTTGGAATTACGTATATTTTTACTTTTGATTCTGGTTTTGAAACAAGTTTTTCTTCTCCTCTCATATTATTTAAGTCTGCATCTATTTCTACTCCCATAAATTTTAATTGTTCGCATATTCCTTTTCTAATATTTATTTGGTTTTCTCCAACTCCTCCAGTAAATACAATGTAATCTACTCCATTCATTGCAGTTGCATATTTTACAATATAACTTGCTACTGAATATTTAAAGTTTTCTATTGCAATTTTAGCTTTTTCATTTCCATCATTTGCAGCATTTTCTATAACTCTGAAATCTGGTGCTAACCCTGATATTGCTTGTATTCCTGAATGTTTGTTTAATATGTCTTCCATTTCTTCTGCTGTTAATTTTTCTTTTTTCATTAAATATAATAAAATAGATGGATCTAAATCTCCACTTCTTGTAACCATTGGAATTCCACCAAGTGGTGTTAATCCCATACTTGTGTCTACTGATTTTCCACCTTCTACAGCACAAATACTAGAACCTTGTCCTAGATGACATGTTACAATTTTCATTTCTTCTAATGGCTTGTTTTCTATTTCTGCAAGTCTTTGTGATACATACATGTGTGATGTTCCATGGAATCCATATTTTCTAACACCATATTTTTTATAATATTCATATGGTATTGGGTATATATATCTTTCTTTTGGAATTGATTGATGAAATGCTGTGTCAAAAACTCCAACCATTGGTTTTTCTGGCATTACATTTTTACAAGCTTCAATTCCTAATATACAAGCTGGGTTATGTAATGGTGCTAAATCTTCACATTCTTTTAATACTTTTATAACACTTTCATCTATAATAACTGATTCAGCAATTTTTTCTCCACCATGTACTAAACGATGACCTATTGCTTCTATTTCGTCTAAGCTATCTATAACTTTATATTTAGGGTTTATTAATTGCTCTAATGTAAATTCTATTGCTTCAGTGTGATTATATGCTGGATTTTCAATTTTTATCTTTTCTCCATTAACTTTATGTGTTATAAATGCTTCTTTTTCGCCTATTCTTTCATATTTTCCAGATGCCATAACTTCTTTAGTTTCCATGTTTATTAATTGATATTTAAGTGATGAGCTACCACAATTTATTACTAATATTTTCATTTTTTTCATTCCTTATTTAATTTATTTAGGTTTTTATGGTTACCTATAAACCCAAAACTTTTACAGTTTCTTTTGCAATCATTAATTCTTCATTTGTTGGAATAGTATATATTTTAACTTTTGAGCTATCTTTTGATATTTCAGCCTCTTTGCCTTTTATTTCGTTTTTTTCATTATCAATTTTTATACCCAAAAATTCTAATTGCTCACATATTGCTTTTCTAGATAATGGTCCTTTTTCGCCAACTCCAGCTGTAAAAGTTAAAACATCTATTCCTTGCATTGCCATAACACATTTTGCTATATAACTTGCAACAGAATAATGAAATACATCTAATGCTAATTTAGCATGATATCCACCCGATAAACTTTCTGTTTCTACATCACGAAAGTCCATTGAAACTCTTGATATTCCATAAACTCCAGATTTTTTATTTAAAATTGAATTTAATTCATCTATTGTTAAATTTTCTTTTTTCATTAAATACATTACTATAGATGGATCTAAATCTCCACTTCTACTTCCCATAGGAATTCCACCAAGTGGTGTTAACCCCATACTTGTTTCTACAGATTTTCCATTTTTTATTGCACATACGCTACACCCTTGTCCAAGGTGACAGTTAACAATTTTTAAATTTTCTATATTTTCATTTAAAATTTCTGCAACTCTGTTAGATACATATTGATGTGAAGTGCCATGAAAACCATATTTTCTAATTCCATATTTTTCGTAATATTCGTATGGAATTGGATATATATACCTTTCTTTTGGAATTGTTTGATGAAATGCCGTATCAAAAACTGCAACCATTTTCATGTTTGGTACAATTTTTTTACATGCCTCAATTCCTAGTATACAAGCTGGGTTATGTATTGGAGCTAAATCTGCACATTTTTTTATTTCTTCTATTACTTCATCTGTTATTAAAATAGAATTTTTGAATTTTTCGCCTCCATGTACAACTCTATGTCCAATTCCTCCTAATTCTTCTAATGATTTTATTACTCCATAATGCTTGTTTATTAATCTTTCTAATACAAAACTAATTGCTTGTTCATGATTTTTAGCATAAAATTCAAATTTATGGCTTATTCCATTTACTTTATGTGTTAAAAAAGAATTTAATTGACCTATTCTTTCAAAATATCCTTTTACAAGCATTTTTTCTGTTTCCATATCAATTACTTGATATTTAAGTGAAGAACTTCCAGAGTTTAAAACTAATATTTTCATTTAATCACATTCCTTTCAAAATGTATTTGGTTTAATTTTTAATTTGTTATTGCTTGCACTGCTGTAATTGCTATAACTCCAGCTATGTCTTTACTATTGCAACCTCTAGATAAATCATTTACAGGTTTTGCTATTCCTTGACAAAGAGGCCCATAAGCTTCAGCATTTCCTAGTCTTTGCACAAGTTTATAACCAATGTTTCCTGCATTTAAATCTGGAAATATTAGGACATTTGCTTGTCCTTTTATTGGACTTCCTGGAGCTTTAAATTCTGCTATTTCTGGAATAATTGCACTATCTAATTGTAGTTCTCCATCTACCAATAAATCTTTATTTTTCTCTTTTACTAATTTTGTTGCATTTATTACCTTTTCTGTAAGTTCTGATTTTGCACTTCCATAAGTTGAATATGAAAGCATTGCTACTTTTGCTTTTTTTCCAACTAAGTTTTCAAAACTTTGAGCAGATGAAATTGCAATTTCAGATAAACTTTCAGCATTAGGATTTTCGTTTAAACCACTGTCACCAAAAATAAATACTCCATTTTCTCCATACTTACAATTTGGAACAACCATTACAAAAAATGCTGAAACAAGTTTTGTTCCTTCTTTTGTTTTTAAAATTTGTAATGCTGGTCTTAATGTATCTGATGTTGAATGTATAGCTCCTGAAACTAAACCATCTGCATGTGAGTTTTCATCTTTTAGCATAAGCATTCCATAATATACAGGATCTTTTGTTAGTTCTTTGGCTTTTTCTATAGTCATTCCTTTATGTTTTCTAAGATTAAATAATAATTCTGCATATTCTTCATATTTTGCAGAATTCTCAGGTTCAATTATTTCTGCCCCGTCTATATTTAATTTATTTTCTCTAGCTTTTTCTTCTATTTTTTTCTTGTTTCCTAGCAAAATAATTTTTGCAAACTCTTCTTTAAGTACTTGTTCTGTGGCTTGCAATGTTCTTAAATCTTCTGCTTCTGGTAACACAATTGTTTTTATTTCTTTTTTAGCTCTTTGTTTTATTTCTTCTATAAAAGACATTTTTCCACTTCCTATCTATTTTGTCTTTAAATATGTTTATATTATATATGTAAATTTGTAAAAGCACAAGTTTTTTTGTTATAATAATGATTTTATTTCTTCATCTTGTTTTAGTTCCCATGATATAAAATGATATGCCTGCTTATTTTGCTTTACTGCAATTGTTGCAAGTTCCTTGTCATTTTGTAATTCAGAGCTTGCATATTTTATTATTATTCCTTTGTTTTCAATTGCTAATTTTACAATTTTTCTGTCTGCTCTTAACTCTTGTGAAGCAAAATATAAAGCTTGCCCATAATTTTTACAAGCTTCTGTAATAACTTCTTTATCAGCTCTTAATGTTTCAGAAGCATAACAAATTGTCCATGGTGCACCTTTTACACCCATTAATATTATTTCTTTGTTGTTTTTTAGTCTATTACTAGCAAATTCTAAACTTTCTGCATCTTGCCTTAAAGCAGCTTTAACAACTTCTTCATCATCTTGTAATTTAGGTGATGCATAATCTAGTAATTTTCCATTTTCTGATACAGCTTTTAAAATAAATTCTTTATTGTCATTATTTTTTATTACTTCTTCTATTTCCAAAATATCTCTTCCTTACTTTTTTATTTATTTCTTTTGGCTATTAAAGCTTTTATTTTTATACCTTGTTCTGAAAACATTTTTTCATGTTCTGTTTCTATATTATCTTCAAAAATCATTTCTTTGTGTAAGTCGTATGTTTTTGTTAAAATATTAAAATTACTTTCTTCTAAATATTTTAATGTTGATTCAAATAGATCATCATCGTCAGTTTTAAAATATATTTCTCCATCTTGTGTTAAAAATTGCTTGTATTTTTCTAATTGAATTGTATGTGTTAATCTTTTTTTTCTGTGTTTTCCACGTGGCCAAGGATTACAAAAATTTATATATATTCTTCCTATTTGATCTTCTTGGTCTAAAATTAAAAGTATTCTTTCAATATCAAATCTTGTAATTAAAATATTTTTTATTTCTTTATTGTTTTCTTCGTATTCTTGTTCAATATTTCTTTTTGCTAAGCCTAGCATTGCATCAACCAAATCAATTGCTATATAATTTATATTTTGATTTTTTAATGCTAATTTTGATATAAATTGTCCTTTTCCACAACCTAATTCTAGGTGTATAGGATTTTTAGAATTTTTAAATTGTTCTTTCCATTTTCCTTTAATTTTTTCGGGTTCTTTTATGTAAAATTCGCTTGCTTCTAATTCTGGTCTTGCCCACTTTTTATATCTTATTCTCAATTAATTCACCTTCTATTTTTTTGCTAATTATATCATAATTTATAAGTTACTTCAAGAAAAAAACAAATAAGAAAATTTTTCTTATTTGTTCATACTCGATTTAAATTTATGAGAAAATCGACAAAAATCTCATTCGTATTTATATTTCTTTCGAAACCTACCAGATTTATATAAATACTTTTTTCGTTTTTACCTTTTAAAGGAAGGAATAAATCTCTTTAATATCTAATAACTTTATTGATATAAGTCCTTAAACTTATATATCTAAAATGATATTAGAGTGGCTCGAAACCCTTTGTTGCTATTGCTATTGCCTGCATTATCGTCCCAGCGGTTGCCTGCTGGTTTGTTGTTGTTGTTGTAATTACCACCACGGAGCACCACTGACTCAGAAGAAAATAAAGCATACGATTTATCCCTATAATACATATTTTGCTATGTCTTCTTTTTTTATTATTTTATTTTTTCTTTGTAAATTATATGTATTTGCAATATTAAAATAACCTAAATGTCCTACAAGATAAATTCTTGCCTGTTTAGATGTTATTTCACCATTTTCTATTTTGTTAATTATTTTTTTAACTTTTCTTTTAAATTTTCTTTTTCCCTTATCTCTAACTTTTAGTCTATATTCATTTATTTTATACCCACAAAAATTAACACCTTGTTTGCTTTTAAATATATTTGTTTTATCATTTAGTTCTAGTTCCAATTTTTCTTTTAAAAATATTTCTATTTTTTTCAAAACCTCTTTTGCTTCTGTTTTTGTTTTTAAAAGTATAACTGTATCATCCATAAATCTATAATAATGTTTAAGTTTTAAAGTTTGTACTGCATATTGGTCTACCTCATTTAAATATATATTTGCAAATGTTTGCGATGTGTAATTTCCTATTTCGATTCCTTTTTCTTTTTTCTGTGTTGCCAGTATTTTTCCTATTAACCACATTATTTTTTTATCTTTTATGTTTTTTCCTAATATATTATACAAAATTTTTTTATCTATATTGTTAAAATATTTTCTTATGTCCATTTTTAATATATAATATTCTCTATATGATTTCTTCATTTTTTTCATTCCATCTTGAACATCTAATGCTGCTTTATGCATACCGTCTACCTTTTATACAAGCATAACTTGTTTCTATAAATCTTGGGGTATAATATGGAATTAAAAATTCATCTACAATCCATCTATGTACAATTCTGTCTATATATGGTGCCTTTTCTATAATTCTTTCTTTTGGTTCATATACCTTAAATGCTGTATATTGACGATGTTCATATGTTCCACTTTTTAACTTTTCATATAAATATTGAATATATTCTTCTTGTTTTAGTGAAAATAAAATTACTTCTTTTCTAAGTGTTTTTCCTTTTTTAGAATTTATGTGTGCTTTCATTAAATTTTCATATGTTAGTTTTTTATCATATTCATTTCTTAACCATTTTGCCATTTTTGTTTCCTAATCTTTTAATTTTATAATCTAATTTTTCAATTTCATTGGCTATTATAAACATTTCTTCTTTTGCTCTTAATTTGCCTTCAATTAATACTAAATCATTTATTTTATATTCTTTTAATATTTTATCTGCTAATTGATTTATACAAACTTCAAATTGTTTATGAGATATTGATTTTTCAATATCTAAAATTCTTATCATTGATCTGTTATAACTAATTAATGCATCTATTTTGTTTAAATATTCGTAACTATTTTTTCTATCTTTATTTATAAAATGTGCATATTCTAGCATTTTTAATGTTGATGTTTTTATTTCAGAACCAATATTAAATTTTTCAACTCTTGGTATTTTTACCAAAAGCTGAAAAACATATGTTATATAATTTTCGATTTTCGGAATTAAAATAAGAATACCAGATGTTTTATATTTTTGAAGCATATTTTCTGTTTCCATTTTATTTAGTTCCTTCTTCCTCGTATAATATGTTACTAAATTTTAGCTTACTACACCTTGCGAACATTTTTTCAGTGTTCAGAGCTACTTTATAAATAAAGTGGCTCGAAACCCTCCGTAGCTATAGCTAAGGCCTGCAATATCGTCCCAGCGGTGGCCTGCTGGTAGGTTGATGGTGCCGCAAGGACCACCACGGAGCACCACTGACTCAGAAGTTCCTGGATTTATTTCTGTTGTGTATTCTGCTACATTTCCTCCCATATCAAATATATTTGCTTTTGCCGTTGTTTTTCCTGTTTCTAATCTTTTTGCTGTTCCACTTGGTTTTATTACTGTTTCTCCATTTTTTACTTCCATGTCACTCCAGTTTTCATTTGTTTTATCTCTTGATTCGGCATAATTTTTATAGCTTGTATTATTTTGTATAAAGTTTATTGCTGTATCCCAACTATAACTTGAACACAAATATGAAGTTGCACTACTTCCTACATCAATTTCTTTTGCCATTTTATAGGCATTATACCATTTAATGTCAGTATATGGTGTTTGATTATATTTTATAACAGCTGTTTTGTCTGCTAATTTTCCTGTTTCATATCTTCCAATATAATATCCCTTATATTTTGCTATGCTTTCTTTTTCTGCATTTATTTGATTTACTATTTCTTTTGATACATCTGCAGTTATGTCATTATTTGTATCACTTGCTATATATTTTACATCACTATCTAATAATGTTAATTCATCTTTTATTGCATCTGTTCCATTATCTGCTTCTACACCCCATCTTGTTCTTTGATATTTTAATGTTCCATTTACTCCATCATTTGTACATGGTATCCATACATATTGGTTTCCTGTTTTTCCTTCTATTACTATTCCTTCTGTTACTTTTTTTGCTTCACTTGCTACAACTTTAAAGCCAGATGGTACAACAAATTGATTGTTCTCACTATCTCTTACAATTGTTGTTCCTGTTAAAAATTTATCTGCTATATTTTCTATATTTGCTCCAGTAAGTACATCTCCATCTTCTGTTATTTGATATTCTTCTTGCCCTATTTTTATTATTACTGGAATATTGTTTATATTTCCATCTTCTGTTTCTATTTCTGCTCCTAATTCTTCTAATTCTTTTTGCAATGCTGTTTTATTAATTTCTCCTTTTTCTGTTGCCATACTTCCTATTACTGCTATTTTTACTTGTTCTTTTGTTCCACTCTTTTCTGTTTCTTTTTTGGCATTTTGTGCTTGTGTTAATATTCCATTATTTCCTATTAGTGTAGTAACTGATACTCCCGCAAGAATTAATAGCACTATAATGGTTACTACAAGTGCGATTAATGTTATACCTTTGCTATTTTTAGTGTTTCTTTTTGCTTTTAAAATTTCTTTCATTTTTTCCTCCATTTTTATTTTTTATCTTTAAAATTTAAAAACTTAATAACTATTTTTTTGCTAAAAAAATCCAGAGGATTTTCCTAGTATAGAAAAAAGACAGCAATAAAAACCTATTATATAGGCTTTATTTCTGTCTTGTTATTCAAATATTTACTTTCACATATTAGTAGACATAAAGATAGTATTCTTGCTATGTTTAATAAACTAACCTTTGTTAGTAAATGTATTGTGTGTGTGTGTGTGTGTGTGTACAGCCACAAGGCTTTCAGCGTCTACTTTTTTCATCTTTTTCTCCTCTTTTGTTCTTTATTTTAATTTTTATATAACTTTTTGTATGAAACTATATTATTCAAAATCTGTCAT
>CAKPHJ010000009.1 GCA_934157205.1 uncultured Clostridia bacterium | reverse complement strand
TAGGTATTGAAACATATGGTGGAGTATTTACAAAATTAATTGAAAGAAATACAACAATACCAACTAAAAAATCACAAATATTCTCAACAGCAGCAGATGGTCAAACTTCAGTAGAAGTTCACGTATTACAAGGTGAAAGAGAAATGGCTGCATATAATAAAACACTTGGTAGATTCCAATTAACAGGAATTCCAGCAGCACCAAGAGGAGTACCACAAATTGAAGTAACATTCGACATAGACGCAAATGGTATAGTTCATGTATCTGCAAAAGATATGGCAACAGGAAATGAACAAAATGTATCAATTACAGCATCTACAAACTTAACAGATGAAGATATAGACAAAGCTGTTAAAGATGCAGAAGCTCATGCAGAAGAAGACAAAAAGAAAAAAGAAGAAATTGAAGTTAAAAATAATGCTGAAAGCTTAATTTATAACAGTGAAAAAACATTAAAAGATTTAGGTGATAAAATAAGTGGAGAAGAAAAATCAAAAGTAGAAGCTGAAATCGAAAATACTAAAAAAGCATTAGAAACAAATGACACAGAAAAAATAAAAGAAGCTACAGAAAAACTAACAAAAGTATTCTATGATATGTCAGAACAACTATATAAAAATGCAAATCCAAATGGAGCACAAGGAGCTACAGCAAATCCAAACGAAGGTGCAGCTGAATCAAACAATACAGATAACAATGGAGACAATGGAAATGTATATGATGCTGACTACAAAGTTGAAGATGATAAATAAAAACTAAATTAAAGAACAAAGTGACGTAGTCGTCCTTTGTTCTATTATATGAAAGTTAAAAAAGCTTTCATATAATAGAAATATATTGTACAGAAATTTGCTTTGCAAATATATGGAGGAAAAAATGGCAAATAAAAGAGATTATTATGAAGTTTTGGGTGTAAATAAAAATGCTACAGATGACGAACTAAAAAAAGCATATAGAAAACTTGCAAAAAAATATCACCCAGATGCAAATCCAGACAATAAAAAAGAAGCAGAAGCAAAATTTAAAGAAGTAAATGAAGCATATGAAAACCTATCTGATCCACAAAAAAGAAAAATGTATGATCAATTTGGAACAACTGACCCACAAGGATTTGGTGGGGCAGGAGGACCTTTTGGTGGAGGTCAAGGTGGATATTATTCATATTCTACATCTGACTTTGGAGATTTTGGTGACTTAGGAGATATATTCTCATCTTTTTTCGGTGGTGGATTTGGAGGAAGAAGCTCTGCAAGAAACCAAGCAGGACCTAGAAAAGGTGCAGACTTAAACTTTACAATGGATATAACATTTGAACAAGCATTTTTAGGGGTAGAAAGAGAAATTGTTGTTACAAGACATGAAACATGCCAAGTATGTAATGGTAGTGGTGCAAAAAAAGGAACAAAACCAATTAAATGTCCAACATGTAATGGAACAGGGCAAGTAACTCAAGTACAAAATACTATACTTCGGTCAAATGCAAACAAGAAGAACATGTACACAATGTCATGGAACAGGTGAAATAATTAGTGAACCATGCGAAATGTGTCATGGAAAAGGAAAAGTAAGAAAACAGCCTAAAATAAAAGTTAAAATTCCAGCTGGAATTGATGACAATCAAACAGTAGTACTTAGAGGAGAAGGAGAACCAGGGGAAAAAGGTGGACCAAAAGGTGATTTATATATAACAGTAAGAATAAAAAGACATAGTATTTATACAAGAAAAGGTAATAATGTAATGTGTGAAGTACCAATAACTATAACACAAGCAACCTTAGGAGCAGAACTCGAAATACCAATGGTAGACGGGTCAAAAGAAAAATATAAAATTCCAGACGGTACACAAACAGGAACTAAATTTACAATTAGAAATAAAGGCTTTAAATCTGTTAATTCAAGCAGTGTAGGTGATTTTATATTTACTGTAACAGTACAAACTCCAAAACGCTTAACTAAAGAACAAAGAGAATTGCTTATGCAATTAGCTAAAACAATGAATGAACAACCACCTGTTAAAAAAAGAGGATTATTTGGATAATTATAAATATTATTAAAAATTCATAAAATATAAAGCATATTAAATTTTCAGATTAAAATTGTGCATACTAACAATGAAACTTGTTTTTATGCACAATTTTTTTATACTTTAATTTCATCTTTATTTTCTTTTTTATTATCAATGTTACCTGTATATTTTTTCATATCAATTTGGTCCAAAGAATTTTGAATGCAACTAACAATAACATTATTGAAGCTCATAGATTCTTTTTTAGCTATTTTTCTTAATATTTCATTCATATCTTCTGGTAAACGGATAGATAATTTTACATTGCTTTTTTTAAACTTAGAAATTTCAAACATGTTATGCCTCCTTAAAATTATTAATATATTAAATATTTTCGCACAAAAATAAAATTAAAAATACCATACGAATGTCTTGTACTTTTTGATATTAAATGGTATATTAAAATAAACTTAGGAAAAAATAATAAAAAACGGAGGAATAAAATGCAAAACAATAAAAAGAAAAAAATCGAACAACATTATTATAAAAGAAATGCAGGAATTACTCTTATTGCACTAGTTATAACGATAATAGTACTTTTAATACTTGCAGGTGTAACAATTAAAACACTTACAGGTGACAGCGGAATAATAGGAAATGCACGGAACAGCACAAATATCTACAGAACTTGCAAATTATAAAGAAGAATTAGAAAATTGGAAATTAAATAAAATAATTGAAAAAAATAATTTTATAGAAGATACACTTTCAGCTGGAAAAAATAATTTAAGTTATAATGGAACACAAAAAGAAGGAAATATAAAAACAATAATTCCAGACATGAAAGACGAATATATAGATGAATTAGAAATAATAAAAGGAGAACTAGTTTTAAATACAACAAACAAAACAAAAATAAAAGCAGCAAAAGTAGCTAAAATAACCGCCAATCCTTATAAAATTATAGATGGAGAATTAATGTCAGCAGGAGAAAATTTGGACATAATATCTTCAGACGGATTTTTAACTATTCCAGAAAATGTAACAAAAATTGGAGATGGAGCATTTTCTGGTGTAGAAGGCTTAAAAATAGTAATAATACCAGGAACAGTAAAAGAAATAGGAGCAAATGCATTTGCATATAATGCATCTTTAGAAAAAGTAATAATTCAAGATGGTGTTGAAACAATAGGAACTAGTGCATTCAGTTTTTGTACTAAATTGAAAAATATAGAAATGACAGATAGTGTTACAAATATAAAAGGTTCTGCATTTTCAAATGATACTAGTTTACAAAATATTGAACTTTCTAATAATATAACAACAATATCAAATGGACTTTTATATTGTTGTTGGAATTTACACACGATTAAAATTCCAGAAAATGTAACATCTATTGAAGACCTTTCCTTTGCTAGCTGTATAACATTAGATAATATATATATACCAAAAAATGTAAAAACAATATCATCAGGAACATTTAGAGGATGCACTAATTTAAATGTACTTACCATAGATAAACAAAATCAAAATTTTACAATAGAAGATAATATTGTATATAAAATAACTGAGAATTCTAAAGCATTGTTAATATCATTGGCTTCTAACATTAATAAAAAAGAAATAACTATACCAGAAGGAGTAACAAATTTATCTGTGGGAGCATTAGGTAATTTTAAAAAAATAGAAACTTTAAATTTACCATCAACAATATCTTATATAGAAGCTGGCTGGGCGTTTGATGGTTGTGGAAATACACTTAAAATTATAACAATACCAGAAAACAATAAAACATATAAAGTTGTTGATAATATGATTCTTTCAAAAAATGGAGAAAAACTTATAAAAGCGTCAATGAACAGGGAAGAAATAATAATACCAGATAGTGTTAAAATAGTTGGAGTAGCTTCTATAACAGGAAATAATATTAAAAAAGTAATAATTGGAGATAATGTAGAAACTATAGAAACAAAATCTATTAGAAATGTAAACAAAATAACAGAATTAGTTATAGGAAAAGGTGTAAAAGATATATCACCAGAATTTAGACAACAAGCATTTTTTTCTGGTCAAGTGAATTTAACTATAGATAGTGAAAATCCTAATTATGTTGTAGAAGGAAATTTTATATTAACAAAAGATAGAAAAAATTTAGTATCACCAATAAATAATGAAAAAAATGTAGTTGTACCAAATGGAGTTGAAATAGTAGAAAATTTAGCACATATGAATGCTGAAACAATACAGTTACCAAATACAATTACGGAAATAAAAAAAGTAGTAAATAATGATAAATTAAAAGAAATTTCAATTCCGAGTTCATGTACTAAAATTGAAACTGGAGCATTTGCTGAGTGTCAAAACTTAGAAACAATAAAAATTCATAAAAAAGAAAACTCTATATCTGGTGCACCTTGGGGAGCAATAAAAGGTTTAAAGGTTGTTAAATGGGTGGATTAATTTCAATAGAACTTTAATTTTGAAATTATACCTAGTATAAAATTAGAACAAGTTGAGTTTATCAAAATTATAAAAATTTTTAGCTATATAAAAATAACACAAGAAAAAGGAGAAAATAATGAAAAATATAAAAAAACAAAATGGAATTACATTATGGAATTACATTAATTGCTTTAATTGTAACAATAATTGTACTTTTGATTCTTGCAGGTGTAACAATTAAAACACTAATAGATACAAATGGAATACTAACCCAAACTATAAATGCTAAAAATACAAACGAAATAGTAAAAATAAAAGAAGAATGGGATACAGAAAAACTAGAACTAAAACTACAAGGTGAAAAAATAGAAGAAATAAACGCATCTGGTGAAGACTTAAAAAAATTAAATATGATACAGAAAATATATTATTAAAAGGAAAATATATATCTAATGAAGCTATACATTCAAGATGTGCCAAGTATGAAGTTACTCAAAATGGAACATACGTGTTTAAAATACGTGATTTAGCTGGAAATGAAACAGAAATTAGCACAGATGTTACAGAATTATAAAAAAATGCTAAAAGAAGAATTGTAAAAATAACTTCTTTTAGCATTTTTTATATTTATAATTTCAAAATTAAAATTCTACTAAAATTAATCCACCCATTTAACAACTTTTAAACCTTTTAAAGCTCCCCAAGGTGCACCATATATAGAGTTTTCTTTTTTATGAATTATTATTTCTTCTAAACTTGATGTTGCATCTGAAAAACAATTGTCAGCAATAGATTTTACTGTTGAAGGTATTTCTATTTTCTTAAGTTTTGGGCAATAGGTAAATGAATAGCTTATTGTTTCTACACCTTCTGGCACTTTATATTCTGTTATACTTTTTTGACCATAAAAAGCTCTATAACCAATTGCTTTAACATTTTTATCTATTTTTAAATCATTTGTAGCAGTTTTATAAACTCTTACTAATGTTTCTTTATTTTTTGTATATAATATACCATCTTCAGCTGTATAATATTGGTTATTAGGATTTATAACTAATTCAAAATCCCATACAGAAGTACTATTAAAAATTGAATTTATAGATGATGTATTTGAACCTATTGATACTTTTTTTAATTTTGTATTTTCTGAAAATACACTAACTCCAATTGTAGTTGTACTTTCTGGAAAATAAATTTCTTGAACATTCATAGCTGCTTTAAATGCAGATTCACCAATTTCACCAATCCCTTCTGGTACATTTATTATGCTGTCTTTTGAAAAACATAATATTAATTTTTTATTATTATCTATTAACATATTATTTTCTACATAAAATGTTGTATTATTTGTATTTACTTCAATTTCTGTTATTGAAATTGGAAAAATATTTGAATTATTTATAGTATTTAGTGTAGAAGGTATTATTATTTTTTTAATATTTGTATATGATGAAAATGAAAAAGCAAAGTTTTTTACACCTTCTGGAATTTCTAATGTTGTATTTTCTTTTAAATATTTATCTGTTACAAAAACAATTTTCTCTTTATTGTTTGTCATTAAAAATCCATTTGTATAAATAAAATTAGTATTTTTACTAACATCTATATTTTCTAATTTGTTGCAACCATAAAAAGCTGTGCCTTCAATATTAGTTATTGTAGAAGGCATATTTATTTTTGTTATTATTGTATTCCCGAAACAGTTAGTATCCAATTTTTGGGTTCCTTCATTTAAAATAATTTGATTTAGACTTGCACAGTCAAAAAAACAGAAGGGTTTTATTATCTTTACATTGCCAGGTATTTCTATTTTTTGCATATTTGTTTTTTTAAATGCCATTATTCCAATTTCTTTTAAAGAGTTTGGAAAATTTACATCTTTTAAATTTATAGCATTATCAAATGCATGAATTCCTATTGATTCAACACCATCTTGCATTATTACTTTTTCTAATGTTTTGTTGTATGCAAATGCATTTGCTCCTATTTCTTTTACTGTTCCTGGTATTATTACTGTTTTTAGTCCTTCTACACCAGAAAATGCTCCATCTCCAATTTTTGTTACATTTTCTGGAATAGTTAAAATTCCATCTGAAGATATTATGTCTAAATTTTCTCCTGCAGACATTAACTCTCCATCTATAATTTTATAAGGATTGGCGGTTATTTTAGCTACTTTTGCTGCTTTTATTTTTGTTTTGTTTGTTGTATTTAAAACTAGTTCTCCTTTTATTATTTCTAATTCATCTATATATTCGTCTTTCATGTCTGGAATTATTGTTTTTATATTTCCTTCTTTTTGTGTTCCATTATAACTTAAATTATTTTTTCCAGCTGAAAGTGTATCTTCTATAAAATTATTTTTTTCAATTATTTTATTTAATTTCCAATTTTCTAATTCTTCTTTATAATTTGCAAGTTCTGTAGAAATTTGTGCTGTTCCGTGCATTTCCTATTATTCCGCTGTCACCTGTAAGTGTTTTAATTGTTACACCAGCAAGGATCAAAAGTACTATTATTGTTACAACTAGTGCAATAAGAGTAATTCCTTTTTTGTTATATTTTAATTCTGTTTTTAGTTTGTTCATTTTAATATAAGTTCCTTTCTTTTTTCTTTTGATTTTTTAAGTGTATATTATCATACATTCAATTTATTCGCAAGTAAAAGTAGGTGCATAATTATTATATTTTTTAATATAAAATATCTTGCAAGGGAGGCTACAAATATGAATAAATTGAGAATACCAAAAAATCATAGTGGAATAAGTAAAACACTTAGATTACCAGAAGATATGGTAGATGATATACAAAATCTTGCTAATCTTAAAAATTTATCTTTTAATAAAGTCGTAATTTCTTTATTAGAGTTTAGTTTAAATAATCTAGATGAAAAGGATAAAGAAGTATTAAAAACCCTGAAAAACATCAGATAGACTTTTGTATTTAAGTCTATCATTTTTTATATACTAGGAAAGTTTTATTTTTCTAGTATATAAAAGCTACAATCACTAGCCCTTTGAGATTTTTCCCTCATTTTTATTTTGATTTTTGTATATAATATTATTTTTCCAATTTTTTTTCTAAATATACTTTGTTCATTAGTTTATGAGTTTATAAATTTAAAAAATTATTCTGCTTGATTTTTGAAATTTAATAAAGTATAATTTTAGGCATATATTAGAAAAATATAGCAATAACGTGAGGTAAAAATGAAAAACAAAAAAACAAAAATAATATTAAAAATTATAATACTAATAGTAACAATAATATTAATGCTTACAGTACTTGTTTTAAAAATAGTAAATACAAAATACGAATACAAAACAGAAAAAACAACAAATAGACTAGAAACAGAAGAATTTATGGGAAGAAAAATTTATACAATAATTCCAGAAAGCGAAAAAAAAACACAAACCACAATATTGTATTTTCATGGTGGTTCATATGTAGCTAAAGCAACAAAAGATCATTTTGAATTTTTAGAAAATATAGTAGACCAAACTGGTGCAACGGTTATTATGCCAGACTATCCATTAGCACCAAAATATAATTATAAAGATGTTTTTAATATGGTTGTTCCACTATATAAAAATATAATAGAAAATATTGAACCTAAAAATCTAGTTTTAATGGGAGATTCAGCTGGTGGTGGTTTAAGTTTAGCTTTAGAAGAAAAACTTTTGGAAGAAAATATTGAAAAGCCAATAAAAACAATATTAATTTCTCCATGGCTAGATGTTAGACTTGAAAATCCTAAAATTGATGAAGTACAAAAACAAGATGATGAATTAAATAAAGAAACTTTAAAAATTGCTGGTATTATGTATTCAGCAGGTGATGAAAAAAACAATTATTTAGTAAATCCTATAGATGGAAATCTTTCAAATTTGGAAAATATAACTATATTAACAGGAACTAGAGATATATTAAATCCAGATGCACATAAATTACAAGAAAAAGCAAGTGAAGTTGGAACAAATATAGAATTAAAAGAATATGAAGGGGCTAAGCATATTTGGATGATAGAAAAAAATAGTAGTCAAGAATTAATTGAAAGTGCCAATCAAGATATAATAAATATGTTAAATTTAATAAATACAAAATAAGATAGGTGATAAAATTGAAAAACAAAAAAGAACACAATTTATATTGGAGAAGAATGGATAATTCTGCTAAAATTTTCCCAATTTCAGCAGGAAAAAAATATAGTACTGTTTTTAGATTTTCTGTTGTTTTAGAAGAAATTGTTAATCCGGATATTTTGCAAAAAGCTGTAAATGAAACTCTTGAAAAATATAAATTATTTAAAGTTAGAATGAAGTCAGGATTTTTTTGGTACTATTTAGAATATAATCCTAAAAAAGCAATTGTTAAAGAAGAACAAGATTATCCATGTAAATACATAGATCCTAAAAAGAATAATGATTATTTATTTACGGTTACGTATTTTAGAAATAAAATAAATATAGATATATTTCATTCTTTAACAGATGGAAATAGTGGAATAACATTTTTTAGAGAAATTGTATATACATATTTAGAATTACTATACCCTAATATATTAAATAATGAAGAAAGAAAATTAAGAAAAATAGAATTTGATACAGAAGATAGCTATGTAAAAAATTATGACAGAAAAGCTAAGTCAAATTCATCATCTAAAAAAGCGTACATATTAAAAGGCGGAAAAATAAAATTATCTGCTGTAAGTGTTATTCATGAAATAATAGACTTAGATGGTTTAAAAGAAGTATGCAAAAAAAATTCTTCTACTATCACACAATATATGACAGCTGTTTTAATATATAGTATATATACTGAAAATTATATAAATTCTAAAAGCAAACGACCAATAAAAGTATGTATACCTGTAAATTTAAAAAAATATTTTCCATCAAAAACTATGTCAAATTTCTTTTCTTATATAACTATAGAAGCAAACATGGAAAAAATATTAAGCAATAAAAATATAGGAGAATTTGAAAATATTTTAGAGTTTGTAAAACAAGAATTCAGAAAAAAACTTGAACTAGAAGAAATAAAAAAGACAATGTCTGCTAATGTAAGACTTGGAAATAATTTTTTTGTAAAAACAGTACCATTATTTATAAAAAAATTATTAGTAAGAATTAGTTATATAGAAATAAGAAAATATACAACAATTACATATTCAAATATAGGGAGAGTTGGAATTATAGGTAATTATAAGCAGTTTATAAAATATTTTTTAATGCTTATTGCGGCAGAACCAGTAGAAAAAATAAAATGTTCAAGCTGTACTTTTGAGAATAAATTGGTTTTTACATTTACATCTATATTAAAAAATGGTAAAATAGAAGAAAGGGTTTACAATTTTTTAAAAAATAAGAATATCAATGTAGAAATAGAAAGCAATGGTGTTTTAGATGATATATCCAAAAAAGATAAATAGCAAAAAAAGTGAAAAGGTAATGAACTATTTAATAATATTTTCTATATTACTAGCATGTTTGTTATTAATTATAAACAAATTAACTACTCCTCGGCATACCATGGTCAGGTTTATGTAATTGTGGCATTATATATATATGGGTTACCGTAATTTTTTCCATAAAAAGAAATGTAAATATAGCAGGACATGTATTACTTCAAACAATTGCTATATCTGCTGTTACATTTTATATAGACAAAAAAACAGGTTATAGAGCATGGTCTTTAGAAATTGCAATACCTATTATTGTTATTATATCAAATTTAACAATGCTTGTATTAACAGTTGTAAGCTACAAAAAATATATAAAATATGCAATATATCAATTAATAATAGTACTTTTTAGTATGTTACCAGCCTTTTTCGTAACAGAAAACATTATAAAAAATAAAACACTAGGAATTATAGCAAGTAGCATTTCAGTTGTAAATTTTATAATTACATTTTGCTTGTGCAATAAAGATTTAAAAGAAGCTATAATTAGAAAATTTCATGTATAATTCTAAAACTTGGAAGGAATGAAATATTAAATGAAAAATATAAAAAACTATAATTTAGAAGAGCTAAAAAACGAATTAAAAGAACTTGGAGAAAAGCCATTTAGAGCAGAGCAAATATTCAAATGGATATATCAAGAAAAAGTAAAATCATTTGATGAAATGACAAATTTATCATTAGAACTAAGAGAAAAGCTAAAAGAAAATTATACAATATGTAATTTTAAAATTATAAAAAAGCAAGAATCAAAAGATGGTACTATAAAATACCTATTTGATGTCTTAGACGGAAATGCCATAGAAACAGTTTTAATGAGGTATCATCACGGAAATAGTATATGTGTTTCTTCGCAAATAGGTTGTAAAATGGGTTGTAAATTTTGTGCTTCAACAGGAATTGCCTTTATAAGAAGCCTAACAAGTGGCGAAATAGTAGAACAAATTCTTGCAGTAGAGCAAGACACAAATGAAAGAATATCAAATGTTGTTTTTATGGGAATAGGAGAACCATTAGATAATTACGAAAATGTAGTAAATGCAGTAAGAATTATAAACAATCCTAAAGGAATAAATATTGGAGCAAGACATATTAGTATTTCTACAAGTGGGTTAGTTCCTAAAATATATAAATTGGCAGAAGAAAATATACAATGTACATTGTCAATATCTTTGCATGCAGTAGATAACGAAAAACGAAGCAGTATGATGCCAGTAAACAATTCTTATCCAATTGAAGAGTTATTACAAGCATGTAAAGACTACATAAAAAAAACAAATAGAAGAATTTCATTTGAATATGCACTAGCCAAAGACAACAATGATAATTTAGAAAGTGCAAAAGAGCTTGTAAAATTATTAAAAGGAATGCTTTGTCATGTAAATTTAATACCAATAAACAAAATAGAAAATGGCAAATTTGACAAAAGTTCAAATGAAAACATAATGAGATTTAGAAATTTTTTAAATGACCACGGTGTCACTGCAACAATAAGAAGAGAACTTGGCTCAGACATAGATGCAGCATGTCGGACAATTAAGAAGAAAATATACAAAAAAGGAAAGTGAATAAAATGTCATTAAAAGATATTAAAGTAAAATTGCCATTTATGAACAAAATAAAAGTATATGCTTTTGTTGGACCTTCAGGAACAGGAAAAAGCTATAGAGCACAAATGGTTGCAGGTGAAAAAAATACACATTATATTATAGATGATGGTTTATTAATAAAAGACAACGAAGTAATAGCTGGAGAATCTGCAAAAAAAGCACAAACAAAGGTTGCAACTGTAAAACATGCACTTTTTTATGAAGATTTAGAAAAAGAAAAAATAATAAAAGCATTTAAAAAATATAAACCTCAAAGTATTTTAATATTAGGTACATCAGATGGAATGGTAAAAAAAATAGCAGCTAATTTAGGTTTACCAGAAATATCTGAAACTGTATATATTACAGATATTGCTACAAAACAGGAAATAGAAACAGCAAGAAGAATAAGAGTTACAGAAGGAAAGCATGTTATACCTGTGCCTACATTTGAAATAAAAAAAGATTTTTCTGGATATTTATTAGATCCTCTACAAATATTTAAATCAAAGGGAAAAGGCGAAAAACCATATATATCTGAAAAATCAATTATAAGACCAACATTTAGTTATATGGGAAATTTCACAATTTCTGATTTGGTTTTTAGACAAATTTTAGAATATATAGCAATTAAAATACCAGCAATATATAAAATATTAAGAACCAGAGTAGATAATTATGGAGATGGAGCAAAAATTTATGTAGAAGTTTCTATTGTTTATGGTTACAATGTAACAGAAGGGTTAATTGAATTTAAAGAAAAGGCAATTAAAGAAATAGAAAAACTAACAGCAATGAATGTTGAAAAAATCGATGTAATTGCAAAAAATATTTATGTACCAGAGAAAAATGAAGAATAAATTTAGAAAGGAAAGATAAAAATGAATTTTGTTGTTGCAATAGATGGACCTGCTGGAAGCGGAAAAGGAACTATAACTAAATTAATTGGAAAAGAATTAGGCCTTGTTTATATAGACACAGGAGCAACCTTTAGAGCTACTGCTTTAAATTTGTTACAAAATGGAATAAAAATAGATGAAGAAGATAAAATAAAAAATTTATTAGAAAAAATAGATATTGATATAAAAGAAGATGGAAGTATTTATTTAAATGGCCAAGAGGTAACACGGAAGAATAAGACAAAATGATGTAAATAATTTTGTTTCTTCTGTTTCTACTATTGAAATTGTTAGAAATAAATTATTAGATATTCAAAGAAATATAGCAAAAGGAAAAAATGTGATAATGGAAGGCAGAGATATAGGTACAGTTGTGTTTCCAAATGCAGATGTGAAAATTTATTTAGATGCATCAGCAGAAGAAAGAGCAAAAAGAAGACTAAAACAAAATGAAGAAAAAAATATAAAGTCAACTTATGAAGAAGTATTAAAAAACATAATAGACAGAGATAAAAGAGATTCTACGCGAAAAATAGCACCATTAAAAAAAGCAGATGATGCTATTTATATAGATAATACAAATTTAACTATAGATGAAGTGAAAGACATAATTATTAAAATAGTTAAAAATAAAATGATAGAAAGGGGGATTGGCTAAAATTGAAAAATTTTTTCAAAAAAATTGGTAGAGGAATAGTAAAAACTGCTATATATGCATATTGTAAAATTGTATACAGAATGAAAGTAGTAGGAAAAGAAAACATTCCAAAAGAAGGACCTATAATAATATGTGGAAATCATAGGAGTTTTTTAGACCCACCTGTAATTGAAGCAACATGTGGCAGATATGCAAGATTTTTAGCAAAAGAAGAGTTAACAAAAAACAAGTTTTTAGCATTTCTGGGATTAATATTTGATGCAATATTGGTAAAAAGAGATTCAAAAGAAGTAAATGCAATAAAAGAGTCATTAAAAACTTTAAAAAATGGACAATGTTTAGCACTATTTCCAGAAGGTACAAGAAACGGACTTGCTAAAGGTGAACAAGTAAAAGATGGAGCTGCATTTTTTGCGGTAAGAAGCGGTGCAAAAATTATACCTTGTGGAATAAAAGGAGGTACTAAAGAAAACTGGAAAGTAACAGTAACATATGGAAAACCATTAGACTTTTCACAATATAAAGGAACGAAAGATAAAGAAATATTAGATAAAATAACAAAAGAAATAATGGAAAAAATAATTTCATTAACAAAATAAAATAATAAAAAGTAAAGGAAGTAAAAATGAGAAAAATATTAATAATTTTTAGTTTAGTTTTAATTATTATGACAGGTTGTTTTGTGAAATGCGAAGAAGTAGAAGCATTTAATGCAAAAGAATTAGTAGTCAAAAATAGTTATGAAAAGGTTTTTGGTAATGGTTTAAATATATATGCAGATGATTTAATAGAAAATAGTAAAAAGGAAAGTGATATGAAAAAAAATACTGCATATTTACAACAAATTATAGATGAGGCTTCAAATGCAGGTGGTGGGATAGTAAATATTCCGAAGGGTACATATTATTTTTCACCTGCAAATGAAAAAAATTTTTATGGTGACAATAGAATTATAAAATGTAAGAATAATGTAACAATAAAGGGTGCACGGAAATAATGAAAATTCTGGTACAATTTTAAAACCATACGGAAATGTAGATATTGGACTTGACATGTTTTACTACAATGACTATGCAGATTCAAATTTTGAAATAGGATCATATTTAACAAATGCTAATTTTAAAGATTTTATAATAGATGGATATGATGCACGAGGAAAAAAATATAATTCATCTGGTAAAGGCTTTATGATTAATTTATTAAAAAATTGTAATTGGGAAAATATAACGGTAAAAAATACAGATGGAACAGGATTCGGAATGGATTGCCCAATAAATTGTACAATAAAAAATTGTAAAGCAATTAGTTGTGGAAAAAATGGAAAAATAAACGATTATGGAGCATCTGGGTTTGGAATTGGAACAGGATACAGTAATGATGAATATATATATATTTCTAATTGCGAAGCAATAGATAATAAAAAATATGGATTTTTCTTTGAACATCAAGGAATATTTTCTAATGGACAAAATTATAGTGCTTCAAGTTCAGATGGATTTGTCGTGATTGATTGTAATGCTTCTGGGAACTTATACGATTTTGGAGGAAATAAAGCATATGATGTAACATATGTCAATTGTAACAGTATATATAAAAAACCAAATTTAAATGCTATATATTTTGAAGGCAAATCTGTAAGATGTAATTTTATAACTGATAAAATGATGAGAGAAAATAATTTTAAAGATGTACAAAATAGTTCAGACTATTATTATACACCTGTTTATTGGGCATATTCCCAAGGAATAACAAACGGGGATTCTAATACAACTTTTTCACCATATAGTAATTGCCTAAGAAGAGATGCAGTAACATTAATATATAGAATTGCTGGCATGCCAGGAGATGTTTCATATAATTCAACAGCAAATACTGGTTTTGATGATGTACCAGATGATGCATACTATACAGATGCTGTGAAATGGGGAGTGGAAAATGGAATAGTCGCAATTGACAAATACTTTAATCCAAATAGAAATGTTTCAAGAGCTGAGTTTGTAACATTTTTATGGAGATATGCAGGTAAGCCAGAGGCTAAAACAAGAAATAACTTTGAAGATGTAGAAAAAGGTTCATATTATGAAAAAGCTGTCAACTGGGCTGTTAGCCAAGGCATTACTTATGGAACAAGTAATAGTAGTTTTTCACCTAATAAAAATTGTACAAGAGCTGAAGTAATAACTTTTTTATATAGATATATGAATTCGAAAAATACATTCAAAATTTCTTACAATTTACAAGGCGGAACTATTAATGGCGAGAATCCAAGTACATATAAATCAGGTGAAAATAAAATAACATTAAAAAATCCTACTAAAGAAGGATACACATTTAAAGGGTGGATAGAAAATAAAAATGAAAATAATAAAAGCGTTGTAGAAGAAAATGTAACAATATCAAAAAATGATGTAGGAAATAAAGTTTATACAGCAATCTGGAGTCCAAACACTTATACAATTGTATTTGATTCTAATGGTGGAAATGGTAAAATGACAGAACAGTATTTTAAATATGATGTTGCTCAAACACTAGAAATAAATCAATTTTCAAAAGTTGGTAAAGTGTTTGACAGTTGGAATACAAAAAAAGATGGAACAGGTACTAAATTTTCAAATGCACAAGCTGTGACTAATTTAAAAAGCAACAATGATAAAATTACATTATATGCACAATGGAAAAATGTTAGTTCTGAAAATAGAAAGAATATTTTTATAGGTGATTCAATATTCGTTGAAATGCATAACATAATAGGAGATAATGGAGATATTTATTCAGCAAAAAGAGGTGAAGGAATTAATTGGCTAAAAGAAGAAGGATTACCAAAGGTTGAATCTCAAATAGGAAATAATACAAATATTATAATTGGAATGGGAATAAATGATTTGTTTAATAAATGTCTAAATAATGGAAATGTTGATGTAGACGGTGTTATAAACAAATATGAAAGATATTTTAATGCAAAAATTATTGAATGGACACAAAAAGGGGCAAATGTCTATTTTACATCAATAGGACCATTTGATCAAAGTAAAATAGATAGTAGTACGAGAAAGGTTAATAATACAGATGCAATAGATTTTAATAATAAAATACAAAGTCAATTAAAAGGAATGACATATATAGATATTTATTCAAGCATATTAAACGATATGAATGAAAAAAATATTGATTTAACAAGAAATGATGGTACACACTATGTTTCATTGGCGTATGTAAAAAGATATAAAATTATAAAAGATAACTTAAATCAAAGTTATACACCAGTATATGCAGCATTTGAAAATATGTCTGATATAGAAGAAAATGACTGGTATATTGAACCATTAAAATGGTGCTATCAAAATGCATACATAGAACCAATATCTAATACGAAATTTGGACCTAATAACAATATTTCAATTGTGGAAGCTATAGAACTAATATGGAGATCACAAGGAATACCATACTCATATAAAAATTTGACATATTCTGATGTTTCAGAATCAGATTTATATTATGATGCTATAATGTGGAGTGTTAGTAATAAAATTTATGAAGGAAAAAGCTCATCAAATTTTGGAATAAATAATAATTGTACAAGAGCAGAATTTATAACATTTTTATGGAATCTTGCAGGTAACCCAAAATCTTCAAAAAATAATAGCTTTACAGATGTAGGAAACAATAAAACATATACAAAAGCCATAAATTGGGCTCTTGAAAATGGAATAATAAGTAATAGTTCAAATAATACATTTAGACCTAATGATACATGTCTAAGAAAAGAAGCTGTTACATTTATATATAGATATTGTAATAAATAAATATAGAAGAATATATACCAAATTACCACCAGAGTAAGATTTTATTATTGACAAATATACATAATTAATGTATAATATATCAAGTTAAGGGACATGCCTTAATTTTCTAATAAGAAGATAAGGAAGTCCCTAAATCATGAGATAATAAAAAATGGAAGAGGGAAAATAAAAATGAACAACCAAAAAATAAGAAATATAGCAATAATTGCACACGTTGATCACGGAAAAACAACACTAGTAGATGCCATGTTAAAACAAAGCCATGTTTTTAGAGAAAATGAACAAGTAGCAGAAAGAATAATGGACTCAAATGACCAAGAAAAAGAAAGAGGAATAACAATTTTATCAAAAAATACATCAGTAATGCATGGAGACATAAAAATAAATATAGTAGACACACCAGGTCATGCTGATTTTGGAGGAGAAGTAGAAAGAGTTTTAAAAACAGTAGATGGTGTACTATTATTAGTTGATGCATTTGAAGGAGCAATGCCACAAACAAGAGAAGTATTAAAGAAATCTTTAGCATTAGGGCTAAAACCAATAGTTGTAATAAACAAAATAGATAGACCAGGAGCACAACCAGAAAAAGTTGTAGATCAAGTAATAGAACTATTTATAGAACTTGATGCAACAGACGAGCAATTAGAATTCCCAGTTGTATATGCTTCAGCAAAAAATGGTATAGCAAAAATGGACTTAAATGACGAAACAACAGATTTAAGTTGTTTATTTGAAACAATTATAAACACAATAAAAGCACCAGAATGTGATGAAGAAGGTCCAGCACAAATGTTAGTATCTAACATAGATTATGACGATTACGTAGGAAGAATTGCAGTAGGTAGAGTTGAAAGAGGAATTATAAAACTAGGAATGCCAGTTGCAATTTGTGGAAAAGAAGATAAAATAACACAAGGAAGAATTGCAAAAGTATATACACATGTTGGACTAAATAAAGTAGAAGTAGAAGAAGGAAAAGCTGGAGATATAATAGAACTTGCAGGTCTTCCAAACATAAACATAGGAGATACAATTTGCGATTTTGAACATCCAGAAAAAATACCATTTGTAGACATAGACGAACCTACAGTATCTATGACATTTAGCGTAAACAATGGACCATTTGCTGGAAAAGAAGGTCAATTTATTACATCAAGACATATAAGAGATAGATTATTTAAAGAACTAGAAAGAAACGTATCTTTAAGAGTAAAAGAAACAGATTCACCAGATTCATTTGAAGTTTCAGGAAGAGGAGAATTACATTTATCTGTTTTAATAGAAACAATGAGAAGAGAAGGGTTTGAATTACTAGTATCAAGACCAAAAGTTATTTTTAAAGAAATAGACGGAGTAAAATGTGAACCAATTGAACTATTAGTTGTAAATGTACCAGATGATTGTGTTGGAAATGTTATTGAAAAACTTGGAAGAAGAAAAGCAGAAATGGTTAATATGGAACCAGCTGAAGCAGGACATACAAAAATAGAATTCAAAATACCTGCAAGAGGTCTAATTGGTTATAGAACAGAATTTTTAACAGATACAAAAGGTGAAGGAACTATGAACCATATATTTGATTCATATGAACCTTTCAAAGGAGATATACAAGCACGTGTTAGAGGAACTATAGTTGCATTTGAAAATGGAAAATCTGTTACATATGGACTTTATAATGCACAAGACAAAGGAGATTTATTTATAGGACCAGGAGTAGAAGTATATGAAGGAATGATAGTTGGACTAAACTCTAGAGGTGAAGATTTAGCAATAAATGTATGTAAAGAAAAACATTTAACAAATACAAGAGCATCTGGTTCAGATGAAGCATTACGTTTGGTTCCACCAATTCAAATGTCTTTAGAAAAAGCTATTGAATTTATTCAAGATGATGAATTGGTAGAAGTAACACCAAAATCTATACGTTTAAGAAAAAAAATATTGGATAGTAAAGAAAGAGAAAGAGCAAATAGAAATAAATAGAAAGGTAGGAATGTATAATTATGTCTAATGGACAACCACGACAACATGGTCTTAGTTTATTACAAGCAGCAGCAACAGCAGAAAAAGGCAAGAAGAAAGAAGAAGATGGCTTAAGAAAAGAAATTGAATTAGAAATTGCAAGATATGTGTTGGATCAGTTTTACAAAGAAAGAAGATTAAAAATAGATGATATTGTAGAGCAAGTAATAAATAGTAAATTATGTGATATATTGTCAGAAAAATATCTGCAGGAAAGAATGGAATCACGGACAAATTGATATACTTATAGGTAATATATTTCCAGAAAAAAGATTTAAAAATAAAATTAAAGCACGGACAAATTGGCATGCTAAAAAGACTTATTGTGGAGGAATATAAAATACAAGCAGGGAAAAAAACAAATTATCTTCCTGAAGGTAGCAAAATATCAACAATAATTAAGAATCGCAGAGAATTGGAAAATCAATTGGGATATTTACTAGATTGCAACAATATAGACGAAATTAAAGCTGAAATTAGAAAATTTGTATTTAAAGTTATAGAACAAGAAAAAAATACCAAAAAGTCAATGATAAAGGACGGAGACAGCAGATAATTAAAAGAGGGTAAGTCATGAATAAAACAGAATTAAAAAAAATAAAAGAAAAAGCATTAGAAAATCATATACCAATAATAATGGATGAAACATTAGAAGTAATAGAAAAATATTTAAGCAAAGAAAAACCAAAAAATATTTTAGAAATAGGCACAGCTGTACGGTTATTCTGCAATATGTTTTACAGAATTTCTTGCAAATAATGGTAAAATTGATACAATAGAAAGAGACAAAGAAAGAATAGAAGAAGCAAAAGTAAATATAAAAATAACAGAGGTAGAAAACTTAATAAACATAATAGAAGGTGATGCAGTAGACATTTTACCTACATTAAATAATAAATATGATATGGTTTTTATAGATGCTGCAAAAGGTAAATATCCATTTTTCTTAAAAGAAGCATTAAGAATGATAGAACCACATGGAATTATTTTTGCAGATAATATATTATATAAAGGTTATGTTATGAGTGATTATAACAAACATAAACAAAGAACAGCAGTAAGAAATTTACGTGAATATATAAAAGAAGTTAGTGAAAATCCAAAACTTGAAACAAAAATATTAGACGTTGGAGATGGCTTAGCTATAAGTAAAGTTGGAAAGGAATAAAAAATGAAAGAAATAGAATTATTAGCTCCAGCTGGGTCTTTTGAAAAAGCAAAAATTGCTTTTTTATATGGTGCAGATGCAGTATATTGTGGAACATCATCTTTATCATTAAGAACCAGAGCAGATATGCAAAATGAAGATTTAGAAAACACTATAAAATATGCTCATAAATTAGGGAAAAAAGTTTATGTTACATTAAATATTTTTGCATGGGACGAAAAATATGAAGAAATAATAGAAATGGCAAAAAAATTAGAAGAATTAAAGCCAGATGGAATTATAGCAGCAGATGGAGGAGTTATAGAAACATTAAAAAAATATGCTCCTAGTGTGCCAATAAATGTTAGTACACAAGCTAATATTGTTAGTTTACATTCATGCAATTTTTGGAAGAACAATGGTGCAAAAAGAATGATAATGGCAAGAGAAATGAACAAAAAACAACTAAAATATATAATGGAAAATAAACCTGAAAGTATGGAAATAGAAATATTTGTTCATGGTGCAATATGTTTTGCTTTTTCTGGAAGATGTTTTTTAAGTGATTTTCTTGCTTGCAGAAGTGCTAATTTAGGTGATTGTGCACAAAGTTGCAGATGGTCATATAATTTATATGCAGAAGAAAAAAACAATCCAGGTGAATATATGCCAATAGAAACAAGCGAATATGGAACAAGCATTTTTTCATCTAAAGACTTATGTTTGATAAAAGAAATTCCAGAAATTATAGAAATGGGTGTAGATAGCTTAAAAATAGAAGGAAGACTTAAAACAGAATATTATATAGCAAGTGTTGTAAATGCATACAGAAATGCAATAGATGACTATAAAAAAGACAAAGACAATTATGATTATACTAAATACCTAAAAGAGCTTGAAAAAGTAAAAACAAGAGGTCTTACAACATTTTATTTTAATGACAGAAACAACAAAGACATACAAGAATATGGCGGAAGACAATATAATGAAAACTATGAATTTGGTGGAAAAATAATTGAATATAATGAAACAAAATCTATTGTAGAAATAAAAAATAAGCTACAAATAGGTGATGAATTAGAAATAATAATTCCATATAAATTAGAACCATTTAAATTTAAAATAGAAAAAATGTGGGACTACGAAAATGAAGAACCAATAAATGAAATAAGCCCAGGAGTTAAAGGACAAAAAGTTAAAATAAAATTACCAATACAATGTGAAAGAGATTGGATTATAAGAAGAAAAAAATAAAGATAGAGTTTTAGAGGCTACCTCCAAGTAGCCTCTCCTAAGTAAAAGCTCTATCTTTTATTTGCTTTTTGGCAAAAAACTAACTAAAAAATAACCTAAAAAAATACAAAAAAAGCTTAATATTAGTTCAATAGGAAAATAATTACTAGTAAAATTATAATTAGGAAATAGTACAAAAATTGAACCAAGTGTAAAACCTAATATACTAAAAAATGTTTGTATATAGTAATTATCAAAAAAATATTTGATTATTATCATAAATAAAATACATCCAATTATTAAACCTATTCCAAGTGGTATAAGGACAGGAAAAAACAATGTAGAAACACTAGATAAATAAATTGAATATATTCCTAAAAGCATTAAAATAATGGTACTACTAACACCAGGAACAACAACCCCAACAGACATTAAAAATCCGCAAAATGTCAAATATAAAAAATTGGTAGAATTATTAGAAAATATATCTAAATAATTTTCTAACATAACACTTAAAATTCCTAAAATTAATGAAAACATAAAAAAGAAAATATAATGAATTTTTAATTTATATTTCTTTTTTGTATTTTCAAAAAGTTCATAACAGCTTGCTAGTATAAATCCAATGAAAATTGATTTTGTTTGTATAGGATATTCATATAAAATATAATTTAGTATATTTCCAAATAATATTATTCCTAAAAAAGCACCAATTAATATTGGCATGAGAAATACCAAGTTTTTTTTAATATCTTTAAAGAAATTTAAAATGCTGTCTAATAGTTTTTCATATATTCCAAAAATAACACAAAAAACTCCACTACTTATTCCAGGTAAAATTGCACCAGCACCTATTGCAATACCTTTTATACAATTAATAAAGAAACTCATAATAGTATAGTATATTCTTAACAAATTAAAAAATTACAATATAAAATAACAGGTCATGCACTTTTATATTTTATAAACATATAGTTTAAGTAGAGAAAACAAATTGATATTGCATAAAATATAAAACTTGGAGGTGCATCAAATGTTTATGGCATTATATTTTTCAACAGGTATAATTGGATTTATAAATTTTTTAAAAACAGCAGTATTTGTAGTAGGGTATATTCAAGGAGGTACTCTGTTTCCAGAACCTTTAACACAAGAAGAAGAAAGAAAATTTTTACATCAGATGGCAAATGGTGATACTGAAGCACGAAATGTTTTAATTGAAAGAAACTTAAGGTTAGTTGCACATGTGGCAAAAAAATATTCAACTTCCAAAGTAGAACAAGATGATTTAATTTCAATAGGAACAATTGGCTTAATAAAAGGTATTAATAGTTTTGATATTGAAAAGGGGGCAAGGCTTTCTACATATGTTTCTAGATGTATAGATAATGAAATTTTGATGCATTTGCGAGCTACTAAAAAGTTATCTGCTGAGGTATTTTTAAATGAACCTATTCGGCAAAGATAAAGATGATAATGTAGTAACATTGCAAGAAGTATTGGAAAATGATGAAAGAAATATTGAAGATGAGGTTGATATAAAATTTAAAATTAAAATTTTATATGAAAAAATGAAGGAACTGTTAAAAGATAGAGAAAAAACAATTTTAGAACTTAGGTTTGGACTTCGGAGGGTATAAACCTAAAACTCAAAACGAAATTGCTGAAATGCTTGGAATTTCGCGTTCTTATGTTTCTAGAATTGAAACTAAAGCAATTGGAAAATTGGCAAAAGAAATAAAGGAATAGATAAAAATAATTTATAACAAAAATATTAAAATAATTATAGCACAACTTTTAAATGAAAACAAATTAGAAAAAATGTAATTAAATGAGATATAAGCAAAAAAAACAAGATAATCATATATTCAAATGATTTTTTTAAGATATAAGCAGAAATATAAATTTGTAAATAAAATATGTATATGCTAAAATATAAATAACTTAAGAGAAGAACAAAATAAAAAATAAATAAGTAATTAATTTACCCTGCATAGTACGTATAGACAGAATTTTTAGAACCAACACATACAAAGAGGGGCTAAATCTCTAAATATGGCGTGCAAGCTCACCAATGAAGTGAGAAGCCCATGAATATTTAGGTAGGCACCCACCTGTTTTTAGGAGCAGGTCCTTAAAAATTCAAGACATCTGACGGCTAAGGCGGGGATTTTTGTATGCTTATTAGTCGAAAACTCAAATCTGGCGAGAACAAATGGGACTCTCGTGTTACTTTGTTCTTATTAAATACGAAAGGAATTGAATTTATTATGAAAATAACAAACATAGAAGAGCTTGAAAATAAAGCAAAAGAAATTAGAAAAGGAATAATAGAAGAAGTATATTATGCAAAATCTGGACATCCAGGTGGTTCTCTTTCAATAGCAGATATATTTACAGTATTATATTTTAACGAAATGAATATAAAACCAGAAAGTCCAAAATGGGAAGATAGAGACAGACTAGTTTTATCAAAAGGGCATTGCTCACCAGTATTATACAGCTGTTTAGCTAATAAAGGTTATTTCCCAAAAGAAGACTTAAAAAATTTTAGAAAAATTGATAGTTATTTACAAGGACATCCAGATATAAATAAAGTTCCGGGTGTAGATATGACATCAGGTTCATTAGGTCAAGGTTTATCATGTGCAAATGGAATGGCAATTGCAGGCAAATTAGATAATAAAAATTATAGAGTATATTGTGTTTTAGGTGATGGAGAAATAGAAGAAGGCCAAGTATGGGAAGCAGCAATGGCTTCAAACAAATATAAATTAGATAATCTTTGTATTATAATAGACAACAACAACTTACAAATAGATGGAACAATAGAAGAAGTTATGAGTTCATACCCAATAGACGAAAAATTCAAAAGTTTTGGTTTTGAAGTTATTAATATAAACGGAAATAATATGCAAGAAATATTAAATGCATTTGAAAAAGCAAAAAACACAAAAGGAAAACCAACATGTATAGTTGCAAAAACAATAAAAGGAAAAGGAGTTTCATATATGGAAAATAAAGTTGAATGGCATGGAAAAGCTCCTAATGATGAACAATTTGAAATTGCAATGAAAGAATTAGAAAAATAGGAAGGTTTATAGGTAAAACCTTTATAAAAAAACCTAAATATATTATACAAGGAAATAAAAAAATGGTTAAAATAAAAGAAGAAAAAAAAGCTACACGTCAAAGTTATGGAGAAGCTTTATTAGAATTAGGAAAAGAAAATGAAAATATTGTTGTATTAGATGCAGACCTAGCAAATGCAACAAAAACAGGAATGTTTGCAAAAGAATTTCCAAATAGATTTTTCGACATGGGAATTGCAGAAGCAAATATGATGTCTACAGCAGCAGGTCTTGCAACATGTGGCAAAATAGCGTATGCAAGCACATTTGCAGTTTTTGCAGCAGGAAGAGCATATGATCAAATAAGAAGTAGTATATGTTATCCGATGTTAAATGTAAAAATATGTGCAACACACAGTGGAATTACAGTAGGAGAAGATGGAGCAACACATCAAATGCTAGAAGATATATCTATAATGAGAACATTGCCAAATATGACAGTTATATCTGTTGCAGATGATACACAAGCAAAATGGGCAGTTAAAGCAATATCAAAAATAAAAGGTCCAGTTTATTTAAGGCTTGCAAGACTTGCAACACCAGTAATTTATGATGAAAATGAAAAATTTGAAATTGGAAAAGCTGTGCAGATAGGAAATGGAACAGATGGAACCATATTTGCCACAGGAGTAACAGTTGTAGAAGCATTAAAAGCTAAGCAAATGTTAAAAGAAAAAAATATAGATATAAGAGTTGTTGACATTCATACAATAAAACCAATAGACAAAGAAACAATAATAAAATGTGCAAAAGAAACAAAAAAATTGGTATCTGTTGAAGATCACAACATTATAGGTGGACTTGGTTCTGCAATATCTGAAGTTTTGACAACAGAATATCCTTGTAAATTAAAAAGATTAGGAATAAATGATACATTTGGAAAATCAGGAAATGCAGAAAAATTAATGGATTATTATAAAATTACATCTAATTGGATTACAAACGAATTTATTACAGATAAAGATATTAATATATAAAATTTATTTAAAAAGTATTGCAAAAAGTGAACTTTATTGTTATTATGTAGTAGAATAAATATAATTATGGCGAATAATATAAGGAGAACATAAAATGATAGAATTTAGAAATGTATCAAAAACATATGATACTGGAACAAAAGCTGTTAAAAATGCGAATTTTACTATAGACAAAGGAGAGTTTGCTTTTTTAGTTGGTTCATCAGGTAGTGGAAAATCAACACTTATAAAATTAATATTAAAAGAAGAAGAGCCTACATTAGGTAGAATAATAATAAATGGAAAAGATACAACATTTTTAAAACCAAACAGAATACCTTATTTACGTAGAAGTATGGGAGTTGTATTTCAAGACTTTAGACTTTTGCCAGACAAAACAGTATATGACAATGTTGCATATGCAATGTATATAGTAAGAGCAACACCAAGACATATTAGAAGACAAGTTCCAATGGTACTTTCATTAGTTGGCTTAAGTGGAAAAGCTAAGATGTATCCAAATGAACTATCAGGTGGAGAACAACAAAGGGTAGCACTTGCAAGAGCTTTAGTAAATAATCCATCAATGTTAATTGCAGACGAGCCAACAGGTAATTTAGATCCAGATACAGCATGGGACATAATGAATTTATTAAATGACATAAATATGAGAGGTACAACAGTAGTAGTAGCTACACATGCAAAAGATATAGTAGATCAAATGAAAAAAAGAGTTATCCATATAAAAAAAGGCGAAATAATTAGAGATGATAAAAAAGGTGGGTATGATTGTGAAATATAACATATTTGGATATTTAATAGGAGAAGGATTTGGAAATGTATTCAAAAACAAAAAATCTACAGGTGCATCACTTATGATTATGTGTGCAACTATGATAATTTTTGGTATATTTTTAATTCTAGGAGAAAACATAAACCATTTTGTATCAGAGGTAGAATCAGCACAAGGAATACAAGTATTTATAAATAATGATGCTACACAAGAACAAATTGACGAAATTGGAGACAAAATAAGAAAAATAGATGGTGTAAGCACTGTAGAATATAAATCAAAAGAAGAAGCACTAAATCAAATGAAAGAAAAATTTGGAGATAAACAAGATTTACTTGCTGGTTATGAAAGCAACAATATATTTCCTGCTTCATATGTAGTAACACTAACAGATCTAACAAAAAGCAAAGAAGTGCAAGACCAAATTATAACATTTGACAATATAAAAAAAATAACAAGTAAAGATGAAACTGTTACAACACTTATAAATTTAGCAAATGGAATAAAAATTGTAACAGGGGTTATCCTAGCATTATTAATTATAATTTCAATTTTCATTATAGCAAATACAATAAAACTTACAGTTCATGCAAGAAGAAAAGAAATATCTATAATGAAATATGTTGGAGCAACAAATGGATTTATAAGATGGCCTTTTATAGTAGAAGGTATGATTATAGGAATAGTAGCAAGCATTATTTCTATAACAATTGTAGGAATAGCATATAGCTTTGTAGCTGAAAAAATGGTAAGTTCACAATTTATGCAAGTCATAAATATGAGTTTAGTAACATTTAGTGACATGTTTAATTCTATAATATTCGTGTATATGCTACTAGGAATTGGAATTGGTGCTTTAGGTAGTGTTATTTCTATGAGAAAATATTTAAAAGTATAAAGGAGAAAACATGCGTAAAATTTTATGTATTGTTTTAGTTTTTGCTATTTTTAGTTTTAATTTATCATTTGTTGTTTTGGCAGAAGAAAACAACATAAGTAATACAGCAAATAATACAACAAATACCAAAACAGATGATTTACAAAATGAACAAAAAGAATTACAAGAGCAAATAAGTGAGGCTTCTGAACAATTGGAAGATGTGCAAAATGAACTTTCAGAAAATTTACAACAGGTTCAAAAATTAGATGAAAAAATACAAACATCACAAAGCGAAATTGATGAATTAAATATAAAAATTGCAAAATTACAAAACTCGATAGATGAAGTAGAAACAAAATTACAAAATGCTACTGAAAAATATGAAAGACAGCAAAAAATATTAGATGAAAGACTTGTTGCTATGTATGAAACAAGTGATACACAGTACTTAGATGTAATTTTAAGTTCAAAAAATGTATCTGAATTTTTATCAAATTATTTTTTAATTACGGAACTTGCAACATATGATACAGAGTTATTAGAAAATATGAAAACACAAAAAGATGAAATAGAACTTGAAAAAAAGAAACTAGACAATAGCAAAGAACAATTAGCAACAATAAAAGGAAACCAAACAAAAACAGCAAGAATTATTGAAAATACAAAAATTGTTAGGGAAAACTTTATATCTAAATTGTCTGATCAAGAAAAAGGAATTCAATCTAAAATAGATGAATACAATACACGTTTTGCTGCTATAAATTCAGAAATTTTAACAACAGCATTAAGTGGATTAGACAGCAAATATATTGGTGGAGAGCTTGCTTGGCCTGTACCAGGTTATACAAGAATAACATCAAAATATGGAATGAGAACACATCCTATAACAGGAGTTTATAAATTGCACACAGGAGTAGATATAAGTGCACCAATGGGAGCGAATTTTGTAGCTGCAAATGATGGAATTGTTGTAAAGGCTCAGTATAATTCAGCATATGGAAATATGGTTGTTATTGATCATGGTGGAGGTGTTTCTACACTATATGCTCATGGTTCTGAAATACCAGTACAAGTTGGACAAACTGTAAAAAGAGGAGAAACAATTGTATTAAAAGTTGGTTCTACAGGTTATTCAACAGGAGCACATGCTCATTTTGAAGTGAGATTAAATGGAATAGTTACAGATCCAATGCCATATATAACAAATCATCTTATTCCTGATTCACAAAATGACAATGAATAATATACATCATAAGAAAAATAAAATATAAGGAGGAACTTATGAAAAATTTAGTTTTAAAAATAGTTGGGGTGTTTTTAATAGTAATATTTTTAATGCAAGCTAATATAGTATTAGCAGCAACAAAAACAGACTTAGAAGAAAACAATAAAAAAATTAATGAAACAAAAGAAGAATTAGAAGGAATAAAAGAAGAAAAATCTTCTACAATGCAACAAGTAGAAAATATAAACAACCAAATTTCACAATATCAATCTCAAATTGATGAACTTGACGAAAAACTTTCAGATTTAAATACAAAAATATCTGAAGCTCAAACAAATCTTAATAAAGCACAAAAAGATTATACAAAACAAGAAGAACTATTACAAGCAAGATTAGTTGCAACATATGAAGCTGGAGATACATCATATCTAGATGTTATGCTATCATCAAGTAGCATTACAGATTTAATATCAAATTATTATTTAGTAACAGAAGTTGCAACAAATGATACAGAATTACTAGAAAAAATTGAAAATCAAAAGAAAGAAATTGAAACAGCAAAACAAACATTAGAAGATAGTAAAAAAGAAGTAACAACAACTAAAGCAAGTAAGCAAAGTGTTACTACACAGCTACAACAAGCAAAAAATGAAAAAAATTCTTATGTAGCAAAATTATCTGAAGATGAAAAACAAACACAATCAGAATTAGATAAATTACAAGAAGAAAATAATAAAATAAATCAAGAATTAAAAGCTGCAGAGCAAAGATATAAAGCACAATTAGAAGCTTTGAAAAAACAACAACAAAGTAATAGTAATAAAGGAAACTCATCTTCTTCAAATTCTGGCTCTAACTCTAATTCTGGTGGAGGTACATATGTAAGTGGAGGTTCAGGATATTTGCAATGTCCTGTAAAATCTGGAATAATATCTACACAAATGTATTATTCAAGTGGAAAATATCATGGAGCATTAGATTATGCAGTACCAATTGGAACAACAGTATATGCAGCTGCAGATGGAGTTGTTTTAAGTGTTGCATCAATATCTGGAAGTTATGGTAATTATGTTGTAATACAACATACAAATGGTTTACGTACATGGTATGCACATGGAAATGGAGTATTTTATGTTTCATCTGGTCAAACAGTATCAAAAGGCCAAGCAATAATGCAAAGTGGAAATTCAGGAAATTCAACAGGAGCACATTTGCATTTTGAAGTAAGAGTATCTCCATATTCATGGTCTTCAAGTGGAAGAGACAGTAGAAGAGATCCAAGAAATTATATGTAAATAATACATAAAAAAATTTAAAAGGAATTAAAAAAATGAATGAAAATAAAAAAATTAAAACATATAAAATTATAATGCTAGTTGTTTTAGTAGCTTTTATAACATTTATTATAACTTCAATTGGAATTTATGGATATTTAACTAATGGTGGTTTAATAGAAGCTACAATAGGCTCATCATCTAATACAACAAACGAAATAAGCAAAAATTTGCAAAATTATAAAAAATTAATAGACAAATATTATTTAGGTGAAGTAAATGAAAATAAACTAGAAGAAGGAGCTATAAAAGGCTATATAGAAGGTCTTGATGATCCATATACAGAATATATTTCAAAAGAAGATATGCAAGAATACATGGAAGACACAATGGGGAATTTTGTTGGAATTGGAATTTATATGGTAAAAGATCAAGATGCAAATAAAGTAAAAGTTTTAGCGACAATAAAAGATAGTCCAGCAGAAAAAGCAGGAATTTTAGCAGGTGACCTTATTGTTTCAGTTGATGGAGTGCAATATACTGCAGATGAAATGTCAACAGCATCTTCTAAAATAAAAGGGGAAATTGGTTCTACTGTAAAAATTGAAATATTAAGAAATAACGAAACAATGAATTTTGAAGTAAAAAGAGAAAACATAAAAGTAAATCCAGTAGAAAGTAAAGTTTTAAGTAACAATATTGGATATATAGGATTTTCTTCATTTGATGAAGGAACATCAGATGAGTTTAAATCAAAATATGAAGAATTGCAAAAACAAGGAATAAAATCATTAATTATTGATTTAAGAAATAATGGTGGTGGAATTGTTGATGAGGCATTGAAAATTGCAGATTATATATTAGACAAAGATTCTGTAATATTATATGAAGTTGATAAAAATCAAAATGAAAAAGTAAAAAAATCAGAGGAAAATCCAATTATAAATGTACCAATAATAGTACTAACAAATGGAAATACAGCAAGTTCATCTGAAATTTTAGCTGGAGCTTTAAAAGATTTAGGAAAAGCAAAAATTGTAGGTACAAAAACATATGGAAAAGGTGTAATACAACAAATACTAAAATTACAAGATGGAAGTGGACTAAAAATAACAACAGAAAAGTATTTAACTCCTAATAAAACAGAAATAAACAAAGTAGGAATTGAACCAGATGAAAAGGTAGAATTACCAGACAATTTAAAAAATGTATTAGAAATAAAAGAAAGTGAAGATAAACAATTGCAAAAAGCAATAGAAATGTTAAAATAGAATTTTATAATAAAAATAATAAAGAACAAAGTGACGTAAGGAAGGGAAAAACATGAATTTACCAAATAAATTAACAATATTTAGAATAATTTTAGTACCAATAATGGTAATAATACCATTTTTAAATATACAAGGCGAGTTTTTAGGAATTCCAACTGAATTTTTAATAATAGATTTTATATTTATTCTTGCATCTATTACAGATAAATTAGATGGGTATTTAGCAAGAAAGTATAATCAAATAACTGTATTTGGTAAATTCTTAGATCCATTAGCAGATAAAATATTAGTTTTAAGTGCAATGGTAATGTTAGTAGAAATGGCAAAACTTCCAGCATGGATTCCAATTATTGTATTAGCTAGAGAATTTGTTGTTTCTGGATATAGACTAGTAGCTGTAGAAAAAGGTGGTAAGGTTATTTCAGCGTCTAAATGGGGAAAACTAAAAACAGTAACACAAATGTTAGCAATTATACTTGCATTTTTAGATGTAAATGCATTTGCAAAATGCTTTACAGGAGAGCTTACTGGTGGAGCATTTATATTAAATTTAATTGTTACATTTATGATGATAATACAAACAATAGCTACAATTTTTTCAGGAGTAGATTACCTAAAAGATGCAAAAGAATTATTAAAATAAAATTTGCTTGACAAATTTTATTTTTTGCCTTAATATAGTAGGAAAGAATTTTTACGAATAAAACGAAAGGAGATATTACTATGGAAGAAAAAGAAGTAATACTAACACAAGAAGGTTATGATAACTTAGAAAAGCAATTAAATTATCTAAGAACAGAAAAAAGAGCAGAAGTTGCAGAAAGAATAAAAATTGCACTAGGTTTTGGAGATTTATCTGAAAACTCTGAATATGATGAAGCTAAAAATGCTCAAGCAGAAAACGAAGCAAAAATTGCAGAATTAGAAAACAAACTAAGATATGCAAAAATTATAGATGAAAAGGAAATAGACACAGAAACAGTACAAATTGGAAACATTGTTAAAGTTTTAGACATGGAATTTAATGAAGAAGTAGAATATACAATAGTTGGTTCTACAGAAGTAAATTTAGCAGAAAATAAAATATCAAATGAATCACCACTAGGCAGTGCTTTATTAGGTGCAAAGAAAAACCATATAGTTGAAGTAAATGCACCAGCTGGTATTATGAAATATAAAATTTTATCAATAAAAAAATAAGAATAAAATTCGAAAGAAATTCCTAAAAACAAAGGGTAACATAGTTATAGTTACCCTTTGTTTTATATATTAGGAAAGCTAAGCAGCTTTTCTAATATATAAAACTACATTGCACAGAAAATTTATTTCATAAATTTTCAGATTTGTTCTTATTTTATATTTAAACTACTTTCTAAAGCTAATTTAATCATATTGTTTAAACCTGTTTGTCTTTGTTCAGGAGTTGCAATTTCAGTAATATATTTAGAATCTACAACAGTCATAAGACAAGAAGCATTTTTATTAAAATAATGAGCATTATAAAACAAAGCAAAAGCTTCCATTTCTCCTGCATAAGGATTTAAGTCTTTTGGCAATCTTTCTATAAATTTATTAATATCTGGCATATATGGGTCAAAACAATCTAAACAAACAGTATTTCCTGTTATAATTGAAATATTATTTGAGTTTGCAGTTTGTTCTATTACATTATTAAGGCTTTTGCTAGATTTTATAAAATGACAATTTTCATTATTAAATGTTAAAGCATAATTACTTTCGCTATAAACTCCATCAGATAAAACAACATCGAACAATTTTAGTTCTGGTTTATATGCTCCACATGAACCAATTCTTATAATGTTTTCTACATTGTAAAACTTATATAGTTCATATGAATATATTGACATACTTGGCATACCCATTCCAGATGCCATAATTGATATTTCTTTATCTTTGTATGTTCCAGTGTATGCATACATACCTCTTACTTTATTTACTAATTTTACATTTTGTAAAAAATTATTTGCTATATATTCTGCTCTTAATGGATCTCCAGGCATTATAACTGTTTTTGCAATTTCACCAATTTTTGCTTCGTTATGTGGTGTTGACATAAAGAAACCTCCTTTTTATTTATTTGTTTTATGTTACCATTTTTGGCTTTAAAAATCTTATAGTAAAATAATAAACTTTCAATAGTAACAGCTCAATTATAGCAATAAATTTATTTATAGTCAATTACTTGAAAAACATATAAATAAATGGTAAAATAGAAATAGATTTAAAAAGCATAAATTCGGTAAGAATAAAACAACTAGTTGCTTTTTTCTATTATAGAAAAATAATAATACTAATATTATTGGTTAAGGAAGGAGTATTAAAAAAATGAATACAAAGTATATTTTTGTAACAGGTGGAGTAGTATCAGGACTTGGAAAAGGAATAACAGCGGCATCTTTAGGAAGATTATTAAAAAACAGAGGATATAAAGTAACAATACAAAAATTTGATCCATACATAAATGTAGACCCAGGAACAATGAATCCTTATGAACATGGTGAAGTTTTTGTAACAGAAGATGGAGCAGAAACAGATTTAGATTTAGGACATTATGAAAGATTTATAGATGAAAACTTAACCAAAAATTCTAGTGTAACTATGGGAAAAATATATCAAAGTGTAATAGAAAAAGAAAGAAGAGGAGACTACTTAGGAAAAACAGTTCAAGTAATTCCTCATATTACAAACGAAATAAAAGAAAGAATATATGGTTTTGAAAACACAGACACAGACATAGTAATAACAGAAGTAGGTGGAACTGTTGGAGATATTGAAGGGTTATCTATAATAGAAGCAATTAGACAAGTAGGGTTAGAAAAAAATCCAGAAGATGTTGTATACATACATGTAACATTATTACCATATATTTTTGGTTCAAACGAAATAAAATCAAAACCCACACAACATTCTGTAAAAGAATTACAAAGTTTTGGAATAAAACCAAATATTTTAGTATGTAGAACCGAAAGAGAAATACCAGAAAGTATAAAAGAAAAATTATCATTATTTTGTAATGTAAGAAAAACAAGTGTTATACAAAATACTACTGCAGATTGCTTATATGCTGTACCACTAATGCTTGAAAAAGAAGGTTTAGCTAGAGAAGTATGCAATCATTTAAAATTAGATAATTATGTACCAGACAATTCAAAATGGGAAAAAATGATTGAAAATATCAGAAATATAGATAATAATAAAATTATAAATATTGCAATAGTTGGAAAATATGTTAAATTAGAAGATTCTTACATTTCTGTAATAGAAAGTTTATATCATGCAGGATTTGCAAACCATGTTAAGGTTAAAGTAAAATTGATTGATTCAGAAACAATTACAAGTGAAAATGTTTCAGAAAAATTACATGAAATTGATGGGGTAGTTGTTCCCGGAGGCTTTGGAAATAGGGGAATAGAAGGTAAAATTGAAACTATTAAATATGTAAGAGAAAATAACATACCATTTTTAGGAATTTGTTTAGGAATGCAAATGGCTGTTGTAGAATTTGCAAGAAATGTTTTAGGCTTAAAAGATGCAAATTCATCTGAATTAGATAAAAATACTAAAAATCCTGTAATTCACATAATGAAAGAACAAAAAGATGTTTCAAAAAAAGGTGGAACAATGAGATTAGGAGCATACCCATGTTCTATAAAAAAAGGAACATTAGCAAATAAAATATATGGAAAAGAAATAATTTTAGAAAGACATAGACATCGTTATGAATTTAATAATGAATATAGAGAGATGATTGAAAATGCAGGACTTAAAATTTCTGGAACATCACCAGATGGATTACTTGTAGAAATGGTGGAATTAGAAAAACATCCATATTTTATAGCAGGCCAATTTCATCCAGAGTTAAAATCAAGACCAAATAATCCAGCACCACTATTTGTTGGATTAGTTAAAGCTTGTATTAAATAAAAAAAAGAAAGGAAGAAAAAAATGCCTAAAAATAAAAATACATATAATTATTTATATGAAGCAAAGAAACCTGAAGTTATAATATTTACAGATAAAGACGGAACACTAAATTTAAATGATGAGTCACTTGAAAAAATTTTAATATTTACACGAACAAAAGGAGGACTGGTAATACCAGTTACTGGAAGAACAGTTGGAGACATAAAAGAAGAGTGGAAAGCTAAAGGACTTTCATTACCTCCTATAATAATTGGAGATAATGGAGCAGTAATATATGATACTAAAAACAATGAATTTATAAAAAAATGTGAGTTGAAAAAAAATAAAATATCACAAATTATTGAAAAATTCATAGAAATTGGAGGGAGTGCAGACCTTATAAGATATACAGATGGAGAAAAAGTATATGCGTCAGAATCCGAAGAAGTAAAAAAGTATTATAAAGATAGTAAAAAATCAGAATTTATTCCTAATATAGAAAATGAGGTTCAAAAAGGCAAAGAAGTAACTAAAATAACATTAGCAGGAACAAAAGAACAAATGGAAGAAATGGCAAAATTTATAAAAGAAGAAAATTTAGAATGTTGGACAGATATTGGCGAAACAAAATTTCCTACAAAATCAAGTGAAAATAAAAATTATAGATTAGATATAGCTTCAATGGAAGCAAGTAAGGGGAAAGCTGTCAAAGAAGTTAAAGAAATATTTGAACCTTCATATCGGATATATGTGCATTGGAAATGGAAATAATGATATTTCAATGTTTAAACAAGCAATAAAAGATGGAATGTATGTTGCTGTAGTTAAAGGAACAGATGAAGCAAATATAATAATAGATGAAATAAAAAGTTATGCTCGTAAATTAAAAAGGGGCAAAGTTGTATGTATATCATCAAATCCAAACCATGCTAATAGAGCAATAGAAAAATATGCTAAATTGTTTGAAGCAAAAATCAAAAGCAAAAGCAACGAAGTGAGAAGAAATACAAATACAGCTTTTAGAAAAAGATATAGATATAAGGTTAATGTGCGGTAGAAAACAACATAGTCCAAAAAATAATGGAGTACCACATAGAAAAAGAAATAGAGGAGGAAGGTAAAATTAAAAAGTCGCACAATAAATTATATTATTGTGTGACTTTTTTATATATTGCAAGATTTTCTTTTTTTAGTTAAAGTTATTTTTTTGGTTCATCTTTTACAATTTCTTTCATTGCTCCTAAAGAACTTAATACATTTGTTGCTTCAAATGGAATAAATACTTTATTTGCATCACCTTTAGCAACTTCTTCAAGTGCTTCAAGAGATTTTAATTGTACTAATTTTTCGTTTGGATCTGCTTTTTTCATTGCATCATAAACCATTTGAATTTCTTTGGCTTTTGCTTCAGCAACTTCTTTTATAGCTTGGGCTTCACCTATTGCTCTTCTTATTTTAGATTCTTTATCTGCTTCGGCTTCAAGTATTGCAGCTTGTTTTTTACCTTCAGCTATTGTTATTGCAGCTTGTCTTTGAGCTTCAGATTCAAGAATTAATGCTCTTTTATTTCTTTCTGCATTCATTTCTTTTTCCATTGCATCTCTAATGTCTGCAGGTGGTGTAATGTCTTTTATTTCAACTCTGTCAATTTTACAACCCCATCTGTCAGTTGCTTCGTCTAGAACAACTCTTAATTGATTGTTAATTCCGTCTCTTGAACTAAATGTTTCGTCTAAATCCATTTTACCTATAATGTCACGTATTGTTGTTATAGCTAAGTATTCGATACCTTTTTTTAAGCTTTGAATTTCATAAACAGCTTTTGCAGGATCTGTTATTTGGTAAAATACAACTGTATCAATTGTAATTGTAACATTGTCTTTTGTAATAACTCCTTGTGGTGGGACATCCATTGTTTGTTGTTTTAAGCTAACTACACTTCTTACATGATCAAAAAATGGAATAATAATTGTAAGACCAGCATCAGCAACTTTATAAAATTTACCTAATCTTTCAATTATATATACTTCAGCTTGTTTAACAATTTTTATAGACATAGCGGCAATAACAACAACAATAAATATTAAAATAATTAAAAATTCCATAAAAATTCCTCCTTTTAAATTTAATTTTTAGGTGCAACAATAACTTTTACACCTTTAATATTTTTTACCTCTACTTTTGTTCCTTTTGATATATTTGAGGTTGTATTTGCATTTGCAGACCAGACTTCTCCATCTATTTTAACTTGACCTAAGCCTTCTTCTGGGTTAATGTCTTTAATAACAATACCTGTTTTTCCTATTATTGAATATACATTTGTTTTTATTTCGCTATTGTTAACGGCAAATTTTTTAATAAATGGCTTTGTTACGAAAATTAATAATGTAGATGTTATTAAAAAAATACAAGTTTGAATTATTAAATTATTTGTGAAGAAGCTTACAAGCATTGCAAATAATGCACCTATAGCAAACCAAAATATAAAAAAACCAACTGTAATTATTTCTAATATTATACAAATTCCAGATATAACTAACCATATTTGCCACATATACACATCCTCCTTTATATACCAGCTATTACCATTATAGCATATTTTTTTGGTAATTACAATTAAAACTATTGTAAAATATAATATAATATGGTAAAATAATTAAAGTAAGTAAATAAAATCCAGTAAAAATTAGAGTATATATATTACAAACATATTCAAAAAAGAAAATGGTCTTAGCTGAAAACCATTTATATGAATATATATAAATTTCACTTTATAGGACTTTTTCTGAATAACAAGTAGGAAAGAGCGGTTGCACCGTTAAAGCATAAATAGTGATTAGTACAAATAATAATAATTAGGTTGGTATCACGGAAATAGAAAAAGTCATTTCGTCCTAAAAAGGAGCAGAAATGGCTTTTATTATATTAAAGAAGTTTTTCTAAAGAAAAATATAAAGAGAAAAATCTAAAATTGGTTAGCTATTATAAAACACAAAAGATTAAATTTTAAATAAAATTTAATAAAGGATGTGAAAACACATGAAAGAAAATAAACAAATAGAATATTACCTAGATTCCAAAAATTATACCAATGAAGAAGTAGAAAAAAGTATTAATGAAACTAAAAAAGAATTTCCAAATAAAAATGTAAAAGCAAATGTAACTTTAAACGAATTTGGAGTATATGTTGTTACTTTTGAATTTGAAAACAAAGAAAATTTTTTGAACAAAATAAAAATATTTTTTACCAAAAATAAAAGTAAAGAACAAAGAAAAAGTGAAAAAATTCAAAAAAGATTTGAAAAATACTCAAAAAGTAATGTATATGGAAAATACAAAAGTAGTGGAATATATCATCCATATTAATAAAAAAAGAAAGGAAAGTGTACAAATTGAAAGAGCAAATTAAAAAAATACAAGAAGAAGCAGTTAAAGAAATTACAGAATGCAAAGAATTAAAAAAACTAAGTGAATTAAAAGTAAAATACCTTGGAAAAAAAGGAAAACTTACAAGCATACTTAGAGGAATGGGAAAATTATCTCAAGAAGAAAGACCAATAATAGGAAGTTTAGTAAATGAAGTTAGAGACAAACTAGAAGAATTATTTGAAAAAAGAGAAAAAGAATTAAAAAAAGAAGAGATGATAAAAAAATTAGAAAATGAAAATATAGATGTTACAGAACCTAGCAAAAAAATTAGTTTAGGTTCAATACATCCTATTTCACAAATAATAGATGAAGTAGAAGAAATATTTTTAGGAATGGGCTATAAAATTGCAGATGGTCCTGAAGTAGAAAAAGCAATATATAATTTTGACAAATTAAACACACCACCAGATCATCCAGCAAGAGATATTCAAGATACTTTTTATATTACAGATGAAATAGTATTAAGAAGTCAAACTTCACCAGTACAAGCAAGAGTTATGGAACAACAAAAACCACCTATTAAAATAATATGTCCAGGTGCGGTTTACCGTTCAGATAGTATAGATAGCACACATTCACCAGTGTTTCATCAAATAGAAGGATTAGTTGTAGACAAAAATGTTTCTATGACAGATTTAAAAGGAACATTAGAAATGTTTGCAAAAAAATGCTTAGGAGAAAACACAAAAATAAGATTTAGACCACATCATTTTCCATTTACAGAGCCTAGTGCTGAAGCTGATGTATCATGTTTTGTATGTGGAGGAAAGGGCTGTAGAGTTTGTAAACAAGAAGGTTGGATAGAACTTTTAGGTTGTGGAATGGTTCATCCTAATGTATTAAAAAATTGTGGAATAGATCCTGAAGTTTATTCTGGTTTTGCTTTTGGCTTTGGAGTTGAAAGAATTGCTATGGCTAAGTTTGGAATTGAAGACATGAGATTATTATATGAAAATGATATAAGATTTTTAAAACAATTTTAATATTATTAAAATTTAGGCGAACCTAATTGGGTGAGAAAAATTATTATTTAGGAGTGATAAAATAACAATGGGATTTTTTAAAAAGTTTTTTGGTTTTAATTATGAAAAACTAACATATAAAGAGGCATTAGAAGTATTAAGAAAAGATTCAAGTTATACATTTATACCAACAGAAGATGGCTTTTATAAAGCAGTAATACCTGAAAAAAATGCAGAGTATTTAAAACAAAAATATAATAATAAAAACAATTTTAAAAATAGTTATAAATATACACCACCAAGTATTGCAAGTTTAAATAAACCTAATATAAATCCAAAACAAAAAGCAGATTTTTCTAGATAATAATAAAATTAAAAGCAAAAGTTAAAAAGGAGAATATAAATGAAAACAAGTGTAGAATGGTTAAAAGATTATAGTAAAATAGATGTAACACCTGTAGAGTTAGGCAACATATTAACTATGACAGGATCAAAAGTTGAAACAATAGATATGTTAGGCAATGACATTAAAAATGTTGTTGTTGGAAAAATTTTAGAAATAAAAAAACATCCAGATGCAGATAAATTGGTTATAACAAATGTAGATGTTAAAACAGAAAAACTACAAATTGTAACTGGTGCAAACAATATAAAGGTAGGGGACATTGTTCCTATTGCAAAAGATGGTTCAGAATTACCCAATGGGGTGAAAATAAAAAAAGGAAAGTTAAGAGGAATAGATTCTTGTGGAATGATGTGTTCAGTTGGTGAATTAGGTTTAAATATTGAAGACTATCCAGGACAAATTGAACATGGCATAATGATTCTAAATAAAGATTTAGAAAGAGAACTTGGAAAAGACATTGTAGAAGTTTTAAATTTAAAAGAAGATATAATAGATTTTGAAATAACTCCTAATAGACCAGATTGCTTATCTATAGAAGGATTAGGACGTGAAACAGCAGTATCTTTAGGAGAAAAATTTAAAAATCCTCATAAAAATTTAGATAATTTAAATATAGAAAACAAAGATGAAATAGAAGGACTAAAAGTAGATATTACAGCACCAGATTTATGTTACAGATATATAGCCAGAGTGGTAAAAAATATAAAAATAGGTGAATCACCAGATTGGATGAAAAGAAGACTAAAAGCTTGCGGAGTTAGAAGTATAAATAATATAGTAGATATAACAAATTATGTAATGCTTGAAATGGGGCAACCAATGCATGCTTTTGATATAAATTCTATAGAAGGAAAACACATAACTGTAAGAAGAGCAAAAAATGGTGAAAAAATAACTACATTAGACAAACAAGAAAGAATATTAGACGAAAATAATTTAGTAATAGCAGATGAGAAAAAGGCTGTTGCTATTGCAGGTGTTATGGGAGGTCTAAATTCTGAAATAGAAGAAGATACAAAAACTGTTGTTTTTGAGTCAGCAGTATTTAATGGAGGAAGTATCAGAAAAACAGCTAAAAAAGTAGGATTAAGAACAGAAAGTTCATCAAGATTTGAAAAGGGATTATCAGCAGAAAACGCCTTAAGAGCAATAAATAGAGCTGTTGAATTAGTTGAAATTTTAGGAATTGGAACAGTTGTAGATGGTAAAATTGATATTTATCCAACAAAACAAAAAATAAATAAAATAAAATTTGATACTGAAAAAATAAATAACCTTTTAGGAACAAAAATATCAAAAGAAGAAATGGTAAAAATATTAGAAAACTTAGAGATAAAGGTAGAAAATGATGTTGCAATTGCTCCTTATTTCAGAATGGACTTAGAATTTGTAGCAGACTTAGCAGAAGAAGTTGCACGTTTTTATGGATATGATAAACTAGAAACAACATTAATAAAAGCAGATACAACATTAGGAATTAGAAATAAAGAACAAAAAATCAAGAAAAATATAAAAGAAGTACTTGTAAATAATGGATTTTCAGAAATATACACATATGGATTTGTTAGTAAAAATGATTTAGAAAAATCAAATATAGATGAAGAAATAAAAAAATATGCTATTACAATAATAAATCCATTAAGTGAAGAATACAAACTAATGAGACCTTCTACAATACCAAGTATGTTGCAAACTCTAGCTACAAACTATAACAAAAAAAATGAAGCTACAAAATTATTTGATATATCTAGAAATTATAAAAATATTAATCAAGAAATTGAAAAAGGTGAAGTTCCATTACAAGAAGAAATTTTAACTATAGGAATGTATAGTGATGATATTAATTTTTATGTTTTAAAGGGAATTATAGAAAATATATTAGAATTTATAAATGTAAACAGATATGATATTGAAAAAGAAACAAAAAATAGATCTTATCATCCAGGTAGATGTGCAAACTTAAAGGTTGGTATAGATACAATAGCAACTTTTGGCGAAATACATCCAGAAGTATTAGAAAATTATGGAATTGGAAAAAGAGCATATATGGCAGAAATAAATATTACAAAACTTGTAAAATATTCAAGAGTTAATAAAAAATATGTTGAGGTACCAAAATTCCCAGCTGTAGAAAGAGATATTGCAGTTATTGTAGATGAAAACATTGAGGTTGGTCAAATAGAAAAAATAATAACTAAAAAAGCTAAGAAATTATTAGAAAGTATAAAATTATTTGATATCTACAGAGATGAAAAATTAGGCGAAAACAAAAAAAGTGTTGCATATTCACTAATTTTCAGAGATAAAAATAAAACATTAAGTGATGAAGAAATAAATACAATAATGAATAACATAATAAAAGAATTAGAAGAAAAATTATCAGCAAAATTAAGATAACCACTTGACAAATAGAAAAAAATAGTGTAAAGTATAATTGCATTACAAAATAATGATAGGAATTTATTCCTATCATTTTTGAAGAGGTAATTAGCATGGAAGAAAAAATAAAAATAAGTATGTTATGTGAATTTTATGGTAAAATGCTAACAGAAAAGCAATTTGAATTTATAACAGACTATTATAACAATGATTTGTCATTATCTGAAATAGCAGAAAATAACAATATAACAAGGCAAGCTGTTAGAGATATACTAAAAAAAGGAACAAAAAAACTTTTTGAATACGAAGAAAAGCTTCAAATTCTTGAAAAAAAATTACAACAAGAAAAACGTATACAAGAAATAATAGAGAAACTAATAAAAATTCAAAGTGAAGCAACAGATACAAAAACAGCAAAAGAAATAGAAAAAATAAAAAAAGAACTAAATTGTCTAATATAATATTTGCATAATATAAATGAAATGGAGTGAACTATATGGCTTTTGAAGGATTATCTTCTAGGTTACAAGAAATCACAAGAAAACTTAGAGGAAAAGCTAGAATAAATGAATCAGACTTAAAAGAAATGCTAAGAGAAGTAAAACTAGCACTTCTAGAGGCTGATGTTAACTATAAAATAGTAAAAGAATTTATTAATACAATACAAGAAAAAGCATTAGGGCAAGATGTATTAAAATCATTAACTCCAGGACAACAGGTTGTAAAAATAGTAAAAGATGAATTAATAGAACTTTTACGGTGGAACAGAAAGCAAAATAAATTTTACACCAAATCCTCCAACAATAATAATGTTAGTTGGTTTGCAAGGATCTGGTAAAACAACAACTTGTGGTAAACTTGCTAATTTACTTAGAAAACAAGGAAAAAAACCATTATTAGTTGCTTGTGATGTTTATAGGCCAGCAGCTATAAAACAATTAGAAGTTGTTGGAAAGCAGCTTAATATACCAGTTTTCAGTAATGAAAATTCAAAAGATGTTGTTCATATTGCAAGACAAGCAATAAGTACAGCAATGTCAAAATTAAATGATGTAATTATACTAGATACTGCAGGTAGATTACACATAGATGATGAACTTATGCAAGAACTAAAAAATCTTAAGAAAAATATAAAACCTCATGAAATATTATTAGTAGTAGATAGTATGACAGGTCAAGATGCAGTAAATGTCGCAGAAAAATTTAGTCAAGAAGTTGGAATAGATGGAGTTGTTTTAACAAAATTAGATGGTGACACCCGTGGTGGTGCGGCATTATCTGTAAAGAAAATTACCGGAAAACCTATAAAATATGCTGCAACAGGAGAAAAATTAAATGATATTGAAGTTTTTCACCCAGATAGAATGGCAAGCAGAATTTTAGGAATGGGAGATATATTATCAGTAATAGAAAAAGCAGAAGAATCATTTGACTTAGAACAAGCTGAAAAATTAGAAAAACAGTTCAAGAAAAAAGAATTAGACTTAGACGACTATTTAATGCAATTACGTCAAGTTAAAAAAATGGGTTCATTTTCATCATTGCTAAAAATGATACCAGGAATGAATCAAATAAAAGATTTAAAAGTAGATGACAACGAGTTTGTAAAAATAGAAGCAATAATTTGTTCAATGACAAAAGAAGAAAAAAAAGATACAAAATTATTAAATGCTAGTCGTAGACAACGTATTGCTAAACGGAAGTGGAACAACAGTACAAGATATTAATAAATTCATTAAATCATTTGAAATGACACAAAAAATGATGAAAAAGCTAAAAAGTGACAAAGGTGGAATGAAAAAATTAATGAAAGGCATAGATGAAAACACTTTGAAAAATTTTAAATTTTAATTAGTTATTAAGTTTTTAAACTTTATATATATAAATTTTTAGGAGGTGAAAAAAATGGTAAAAATCAGATTACAAAGACAAGGAAAGAAAAAAGCTCCATTTTATCATATCGTTGTTGCAGATTCAAGATGCCCAAGAGATGGTAAAATAATAGAAAAATTAGGTACTTATGATCCAATGACTGAACCAGGAACAATAGTATTAGACAAAGAAAAAGTAGAACAATGGATTAAAAATGGCGCAAAACCTACAGATACAGTTAAAGCTTTAATAGAAAAAGCAAAATAATAAGCTGAATTTACGGAGGAAAATAAGAAATGAAAGATATACTTGAAACTATTATTACAAATTTAGTAGATAATAAAGAAGCAGTTGAAATAAAAGAACTAAATGGCGAAAAATCTGTTGTTTTTGAAGTAAAAGTTGCAGATGGTGACATGGGTAAAATAATAGGAAAGCAAGGAAAACTTGCTAAATCTATAAGAAATGTTATGAAAGCTGTAGCTAGCAAAGAACAAAAAAGAGTATCTGTTGAATTTATAGGATAATTGGAGTTTAATATGACAAAATATCTTGAAATAGGTCAAATTGTTAATACATTTGGAATAAAAGGAATGGTAAAAGTTGTTCCCTTTACAGATGATATAAAAAGATTTGACAAACTAAAAAATATATACATCAGTAATAAAAACGAAAAAAAAGAATATGAAATAGAAGAAATAAAATATCACAAAAATATGGTTCTAATGAAACTTAAAGGCATTGAAACTCCAGAACAAGCTAATGCATTACGTCAAAGTTATTTACTTGTTGACAGAGAAAAAGAAGAGCCTTTAGAAGAAGGAGTATATTACATAGTAGACTTAATTGGTTTAGAAGTTTATACAGACGAAAATCAATTACTTGGAAATGTAGAAGATATTTTTAACACAGGAAGTAATGATGTATATGTTATAAAAAACAAAGAAGGAAAGCAAATTCTTTTACCAGGAATACCAGATGTAATAAAAAATGTTGATTTACAAAACAAAAAAATAATAGTACATTTAATTCCAGGTTTAATATAATTTATAACATAAAAAAGGGGTCTTATATGAAATTTGATGTTTTAACGTTGTTTCCTGAAGTCTTTGAACCATTAAAGCAAAGCATTATAGGAAAAGCAATAGAAAAAAAGCTAATAGATGTAAATTTAGTTAATATTAGAGATTTTTCAAAAGATAAACACAAAAAAGTAGATGATACTCCATATGGTGGTGGCGCAGGTATGGTAATGAAACCTGATGTTGTTTACGAAAGTTACAAATCTGTAAAATCAGATTGTTCTAAAGTAATTTATATGTCACCACAAGGAAAAAAATTGAACCAAAAAAAAGTAGAAGAATTAAGCAAAGAAAAACACCTAATTATACTTTGTGGTCATTATGAAGGTATAGATCAAAGGGTTATTGATAAAATTGTTGATGAAGAAATATCTATAGGTGACTATATATTAACAGGAGGAGAAATTCCTGCTATGGTTTTAATAGATAGTGTTAGTAGATATATAGATGGCGTTTTAAGTCCAGAGTCAATAAAAGAAGAAAGTTTTTCAAATAATCTTTTAGAATATCCTCAATATACAAGACCAGAAATTTTTGAAGGTGAAAGGGTGCCAGAAGTTTTATTATCTGGGCATCATGAAAATATAAAAAAATGGCGAAAAGAAAAGTCTTTTGAAATTACAAAAATTAAAAGACCAGATTTGCTAAAAAATAAAACGTGTATTTAAAATACGAAAAAAAGAGAAAAGGAGGAATTTCTAAAATGGATATTATAAAATCTATTGAACACGAACAATTGAAAAATAAAATACCAGAACTAAAAGTTGGTAATACAGTTAAAGTACATGTAAGAATCAAAGAAGGAAATAAAGAAAGAATCCAAGTATTTGAAGGAATTATTATAAAAGTACAAGGTGGAGGAGTTAACCAAACATTTACAGTTAGAAAAATTTCTTACGGTGTTGGTGTTGAAAAAACATTTTTAGTTCACTCACCATTAGTTGAAAAAGTTGAATTAGTAAGAGTTGGTAAAGCTAGACGTGCAAAATTGTTCTATTTAAGAGACAGAGTAGGTAAAGCAGCTAAAACTAAAGAACAAGTTGGAGCTAGAATTGAAAATAAAGAAATTGTTATAAAAGAAGATGTAACAACAGAACAACCAGCTGAAACTACTGAAAACAAAGAAACAACAGAAACAGAAAATGCATAAATATAAAATAGAAAAAGGCGAAAATCTGTAAAAGATTTTCGCTTTTTTCTGTCAATAAAGTTCTTTTGCTCCATCAATGGTTTTGACGAAAGGCAAAATCACTTTTGCTGATTCATTCAAAATCCTTAGTGCGTTAATTTCTTGCTCTTCTTTGCCTAATATTATAGAGTAATCAAAGATACTCCATCGATAAACAGTAGACAAAAAATCATTACTTAAATCTGAATAACAATACAACAAATCTAACATCAGCTCAATTTGTGTTTTGTATTCCATAAATTTCGTCAAAAACAGTGCAATTTGTGTGTTCCCAAGCTTTAGCACTTTGTTGTAAGCTTTTACCCAGATTATAATATCTTGGGTTAGCAATACAAAATTTTGGATTACAACACTTTTTAGGAACTCAATTGAATCCTTATCAAAAGTGAAGTTGTATTTGGCAAAGAAACCAATAAGTTCATCATAATAATTGTTGCTGTTCATATAAGTTTCCTCCTAATGATTCACTTAATGTTTATAATAAAAAACATTGTTAATATTATAATACATTTATGTTAATTTGTAAACAGAAAATTAATAAAATGTAACAAAAATGTAATCAAAATGTAAAAAAAGATAAAAAATTGCTGAACATATTGAAACTACTTGAATATCAAAAAATAAGCAATATTATATAAAACACATTGTATTGAAAAAGATGCCTAATATGATATAATCAAAAAAAAGGGTAAAAGGGTGATAAAATGAAGAAAAGTGCAATTAAACAGCGAAAAAAAGACAAAAAAATAGTAATATCACTAAAAAAGATAATAGCTTTTGTTATTCTTTTAAGTGTATTATTTTTTAGTACAAATTTAATTGTAAAAGCTACTGAAGAAACTGTTGATGTAGTTTGTAAAGATTACAATTTATATCAAACACTAAAAGAGAGGATAAATTCAAGCTATTTAGCAAGTGGAAATTCAGATAAAGCAAATGAAGATGGTACATATACATTAAAGGTAAAAGCAGAGGCAATATCATCTATAACATCATTAAATTTAAGCAATAGTAGCAGTGATTCAAGAAAAATAACAGATTTAACTGGTATAGAAAGTTTTTCTTATTTAACTGAACTGAACTTAAAAAATAACAATGTTTCAGATGTTTCACAATTACTTAATTTAAATAATATTACAACACTAGATTTAAGTGGAAACAATATTAGCAGTTTAGATATTATTTCTAAAATTAATAATTTAGAAATTTTGAATTTAAGTGCTAATAAAATTAATGATATTTCAAAAATATCTGGACTTAAAAACTTAATTAATTTAGATTTATCAAATAACTCAATAAGTACTACAAGTGCAATACAACAACTAACAAAATTGCAGATATTAAATTTATCTGGAAATACAAGTATTTCAAATATTGATGATGTTTTGGTAAGTTCATTAACAAATTTAAATTTGTCTGATACAGCTATAACTAAAATAGATCCAGATGGTGACAAAAGTTATATTAAAATATTAGATTGCAAAAATTTAAAAGAATTAAGACTTGCAAATTGCAAAAT